>JAFYIF010000257.1 GCA_017538775.1 Oscillospiraceae bacterium
CCATGCGCGCAACGGCGACTTTGTGGGCTGGCTCAGCGCCGCAGACACGGTGCTGGACTATCCGGTGATGCAATCCGCCGAATCGGACCCGGAGTATTACCTCCACCGAAACTTCTACGGCGCCTACTCCGACTCCGGCTGCCTCTTCATCGGCGCGCTCTGCGACGCGGACAGCGACGCGTTTATCATCTACGGCCACAACATGAACAACGGCACAATGTTCGGCTCTCTGGACCGCTATGAGGACGAGGCCTACGCCCGCGCCCACGCGGAACTGCGCCTGTCCATGCCCGACGGAGAGCGGGTCTACCGGGTCTTCGCGGCCTTCCAGACCCGGGTCTACGCCGAGCGGGAGCAGGTGTTCAAGTACTATGAGGCCGTGGGCGCGCTGGACGCGGAGCGCTATGCCGAGACCGTGTCCTGCATCCGCGCCATGTCCATCCCCCAGCTGCCCTGGGCCCCGGAGTACCCGGCCCAGCTGCTGTACCTGTCCACATGCAGCTACCACACCGCCGAGGGCCGCTTCGTGGTGGCGGCCTACCGCGTCGCCTGAGCCGGGAGACCTGGAAAATCGTTCATTCTTTGTTCAAACCTGTTGAAATTTCCATAAAATTCTGATATTCTAAAAGGGTAGAAGTATGTCTGTTCCAGTCGCAGCACAGCGGAAGGGGGGATGACCGTGCCGGACCAGCCGGAACGCGCCGCAGAGACGGCGGCGCAGGGGGAGGCCCCGCAGCCGGAGCGGAAGCAGCCCCCCAAAAAGCGACGCAGGAAGAAATCCACCCTCCGGCTGTTCCTGACCCTGCTGCTCAAGCTGGCGCTGATCGCGGCGGCGGTCTGGGCGCTGCTGAACTTTGTCCTGGGTGTGGCCATCCACTACGGCAACAACATGTACCCGGCCCTCCGGGACGGGGACCTGATCGTGGCCTACCGCCTCCAGCGCCCCTACCTGAACGCCGCCGTGCTGTACGAGCGCGGCGGGGAGCAGTCCCTGGCCCGGGTGATCGCCATGCCCGGCGACGTGGTGGAGATCAGCGAGACCGGCGCCCTCTCCGTCAACGGCATCGCCCCGGCGGAGGAGGTCTTCTATCCCACCTACCCCGCCGAGACCGGCAACGTCAGCTATCCCCTCACCGTGGGAGAGGACCAGGTCTTCCTGCTGAACGACTTCCGCACCGACCAGACGGACAGCCGCAGCTTCGGCCCGGTGGACCTGGAGGACCTGATCGGCCCGGTTCTGCTGACCATGCGCAGACGGGGCTTTTGAAGCGCCATGCAAAGTGACGCAGCCGACGCGGCGCTCCCCCGACCCCCGCGCCCGCGTTCCGACCGCCTCCCGGCAACAGCCAAAACAAAGCTGTCATTGCGAGGAGGCGAAGCCGACGTGGCAATCCCCCCAAATCCCGCGCCCGCGTCCGACACGGCAACAGCCCCGCGCGCGGCAGCGTGACCGGCAGGCCCCTGACCGGGGCCGGAAGCCCCTGACCGGGGGATTGCCACAACCAGTCTGCGGACTGGTTTCGCAATGACAGGCGGACGGGAGGAGGCGCGGCCTTGGCCCGGTCCTGCTGACCGTGCGCAGACGGGGCTTTTGAGCGGCCCCATACAACAAGTCTTTTCATTTCGCATTATATTTTACCAAAGGAGGAACCCAAAATGAAAAGAACCCTTTCCAAACTCCTGGCCCTTGTGCTGATCGTCACGGTGATCGGCGCGATGGCCGCCGTGCCCGCGATGGCGAGCGAAAGTCCATCGAATCTCAACAACTCGGATGTTACAATTACCAAGCACCTTGTCCTGATCGGAACGGAGTACGCCCCGGAAGTCACATTCACCTATACGATTGCCAACGGAAGCGCCGTTGGTGGAAGTACCGGTAATTATCCGATCTATGCGGGTACGCTGGAAACGCCCATCACCGCCACGGTAGCATACTCCAGCAGCAGCACCGTCAGTGATAACTTTACGAGTACCGATACGGCGCTGAACGGCCAGCACTATGCAGACGGAGCTATCACCGTAAGCGGCATCACGGATCCGACGATGTACGAGAGACCTGGCATTTATCGCTACACCATCACGGAGTCCGCAGTGTCTGCTCCCTATACCATCGAGGACGATGACGTGCGATACATCGACGTCTATGTTGAGTATACCACGGTCGCCGGTGTAGGCGATTCTTTGACCGTCAGCAAGGTCATTCTGTATGACAGTGCGCTTTCCTACAGTACGGACGGAACTACGTCTTCCGATGGAGGCACCCTCGGGGCAGATGATAAGACCACAGACTTCACCAACAGCTATGAGACCCATTCCCTGACGTTCTCTAAGACGGTTACGGGCAACCAGGGCGACAAGACCAAGGAATTCACCTTTCATGTAGTCGCCGACACCTCTACCCAGTTCACGGCTGGTGACAAGTTCAAAATCACCATGACGAATGTGAGTTTTCCTGAAGGGAGTGAGCTTTCCAGTACGACGATTTTTGTCACCGGCGAACAGTTGAACAACGGGTTTGACTTGCTGCTGAAGAATGACTCCAGCATTGTGATTGAAGGTATTCCCGCCACGCATAAAGTGACGATTACGGAGAACCCGGAAGGGTATACGCAAAGTTTTGCGGGGACTGGTTCCCTTTCGACGGATACAACCCAGCATTCTGCTACTGCTACCTTGTCGTCTGACGCTACAGTTGAGTTCCAAAATACACTGACCGGCGTCATCCCCACCGGCATCCTCCTCACCGTCGCTCCCTTCGCCGTCGGTCTGCTGCTCTTCGGCAGCATCGTGATCTTCCTGGCGGCCAAGAAGAGACGGGCGGAGGACGAGGACTGAACCAACACGCGGACCGGAGGGCATAGCTTCCGGGCTCGGCCTTGAGCCGGAATTTGGAAAGGGGGGACGGCGCGGTGCTGCGCAAGACTGTCCAGATCGCGGATACCGTGGTGAACCGGCTGGTGGCGCTGCTCTGTCTCCCGCTCTTCCTGATCTGCCTCTACGCCATGCTGGACGCGGCCAACGTCTATTTGAACGCCAACGACACCGCCGTGCTGAAGTACAAGCCCAAACTGGGCGAGCAGCAGACGGAGGAGGTTTTGCAGGAGATCGCGGAGGACGCGGTGGCCTGGCTGAGCATCCCGGACACCCGGATCGACTACCCCCTGATGCAGGGGGAGACCAACGACACCTATATTAATAAAGACCCCTTCGGCAACTTCTCCCTGTCCGGCTCCATCTTCCTGGACAGCCGGAACAGCGGGGACTTCACCGACGGCTATTCCCTGGTCTATGGGCACCACATGGACCACGGGGCCATGTTCGGCTCCCTGGACGCCTTTTACCAGCCGGACTATTTCCGCAGCCACCGGACGGGCACCTTGCAGTGCGCCACGGGGCAGGACTATGAGATCCTGTTCTTCGCCTGCTGCAAGGCCCCGGCCAACGAGAAGCTGATCTTCGACCCTCCCGCCAGCGAGCGGACGGCCCTGCTGGCCTATCTGGCCGAACACGCGGCGATCTGGCACCCCGAGGACCTGCCCCCGGACAGCCCCATCCTGGCCCTGTCCACCTGCCAGTCCGCCGAAACCATCGAGCGGCTGATCCTCTTCGGCGCGCTGCGGCCCCTGTCCGCGGCACCGGAGACAGCCTGACGTACCGTCAACAAGGAAGCCGATATGAAAAGACTGTTTCAATGGATGCTCCTGCTCCTGCTGCTGCTGGCGCTGCCCGGCGGCCGGGGCAGCGCGGCCTATGAGACCGTGGACGTGCCCGTCTGGGTGGAGATCCGCTACGGCGGCACGGCGGTCATCACGCCGGAGGGGAACGCTCCCCAGCCCGAGCCGACCACGCTGGTCCTGGGGCCGAACCAGTCGGGCGCTTTCCACATCCCGTGTTCCAACGTGGGCAACTTCTCTTATCTCGTCCGGGAGGAGCCGGACGGGCGGGACCTGAACTTTGACGCGACGGAATTCCGGGTGACGCTCTACGTCATCGAAGGGGAGGACGGCGCGCTGCATGTGAGCGTCATCGTCTACACCGCCGACGGGGACGGCAAATACGTCCCGCCCACGGAGGACGACGCGCCCCAGTGCCGTCTGCGCTTCGTCAACACGGCCTCCTATGTAGTGCCCCGGCCCAGCCCGACGCCCCAGCCCACGGAGACCCCGGGCCCCACGGAGAGCCCGGAGCCGACGGAGACCCCGGAACCCACGGAGACCCCGGAACCCACGGAGCCGCCCGAAGCCACGGAGACCCCGGGACCCACCCAGCCCCCTGACACCACCGAGCCGCCGGGACCCACGCAGAGCCCGCAGCCCGGCACGCCCCCGGACTCCGGTCAGCCCCCGGAGGAGACGGAGATCGACGAACACGCGGTGGATGTCTACGACCCCCTCACCAACCTGAACGACGACGGCACCCCCCACACCAACATGGAGGGCCAGCCCGACGGCAGCCCGAACAGCGCCAACCCCAGCAGCCAGCCCCGCACCGGCGACGACACCCGGCTGGATCTGTATCTGACCCTGGCGATCGCCTCCGCGGCGGGCCTGTTCGCGCTGGCGGTGGGCTATCACCGCGCCGTCCGCCATGAACGCAAGAGAGAAGACCCCGGCTGGGCCGGGGAGACCTGATTGGAATCCTGCAAGGAAGGGAGATGATCCGGTGCAGAATTGGAAACGAGCGCTCAGCGCGGCATTGGCTGCGCTCCTGCTGTTCCTGTCCGCGCCCGTGGTCTCTTTTTCGGCCAGCGAGGACGCCGACCCGGAGACCCCGCTGCTGCTGATGTGTGAAACCGACGCGCTGCGGGCGGAAGTCCTGCTCAGTCCGGACAGCCGCTTTGCCGTCGGGGAGACGCTGCTGTCTCCCGATCAGGTGGAACTGACGGCGGGAGGCGGGGAGATCCCCGCCGACCCGGAACTGGAGCGCGACGGACTGCTCTGCGCCGTGGCGCTGGAGTTCCGGGACCCGGACGGCGGCCAGGCCATTCCCGTGGCCGGGTCCGCCGAACTGTGCCTCACCCTGCGCCAGGCGGACGAGAGCGCCGCACTGCTGGACGCGGCGCTGTACCGCTGCGAGCCGGAGGGAGCCTGGTGCCCGGTGGAGGACTACGCCCTGGACGAGACGGCCCACAGCTTCCGCTGCGCCGCGGAGCTGCCCGGGACCTACGCCGTCTGCTACCTGCTGGGCTGCGAGACCGAGGCCCCGGTCTTCGACCTGCCGGAGGAGGAAGAGGAACTGCCCGCGCCGGAGCCCACCGCCCCCCGCCAGCCGGAGGAGGAAGTCCCGGTGTTCGTGGTCATCCACGGCGCGAGGATGCTGCTGTCGGAGCTGCTCTCGCAGTTGCGCCGCAGCGAGGACGCCGGGGACGTGGAGGCCATCGTCTGCACCGACGGGAGCATCCTCCGCTTCACCCGGGACGCGGACGGCGGGGACTGGCTGCTGGAGAGCGGCGACACCCCCTTCTCCGACCCGGAGAGCCTGGCGTTGCTGTTCGCCGACGGCAGCCGGATGGACATCGGCCTGCTCAGCAGCGGAAGAAGCGTGGGCGCATCCGCTAATCTGGGCGAATTTCTGGTGAACTGGAAGCTGGCCGTGGGCGACACGGTCTATTCCGACGACACCGTGGATGAGAATACGGTCATCGAGTACAAGCCGGGGATGCAGTATTCCCTGGAACTCTACTTCGCCGAAAGCCCGGAGCTGCAATTCGATACGCCGGATGAAGGCGAACCGCCCCGGATGTATTTCCGGCTCCCGGACGCCTTTGTGGTGCCCGACGGTTATCGGATGACCCTGAACGTGGACCTGGGGCGCAAGGGCGTCCTGGCGGACAACATCGTCTCGGTGGAGACCGGCGACGACGGACACAAATACCTGATGCTGGACTGGAACTGGGAGGACAAGACCCACTGGGATGCGTTCCGCAATTCCTCCCAGGCCACGCTGAAACTCATCGTCAACGGCGTCTTTGCCGAAACGGACCCCCAGGTGCTGTCCATCAACAACAAAGATGTCACGATCCGCAAGGAGGATCTGCACAACGCCATTGTCAACAAGTCGGGCAACTACGACCCCAGCACCCAGATCATTGACTACACCGTCACCGTCAGCTCCCAGGGCAGCACCAGCGACATCACCCTCACCGACACCCTGGGCAGCGCCCTGATCTACCGGACGGAGGACCCGGAGGACGAGCAGCACTACGGCGGCGGCATCGTCTATGACGCGGAGGCGTCCACCTGGACTGCGGAGGGCAGGCCCGAGGAGCCGAGCATCACAAAAAAGACCGGCAACACCTTCCGGGTCATCATCCCCGCCATGGCGGACGGAGACTGCCTGGTGTTCCACTACTCCGCAAAAGTGGACGTGGACCGGATCGCCGTCAGCGGCAGCCCCAGCTTCGACGAGACGGGCAACACCGCCCGGATCTTCGGCGACAGCAACCCCGTGGACAACGCGGCCATGTATCACGAGACCAACATCGTGTTTGCCGACCTGGAGAAGAACTGCGTCGGCAAGCGCTTCTACAGCCAGGGCGGAATGCCCCATTATACCGTGAGCTGGCTGATCGAGACCAACAAGCAGGTCAACTATCCCCTGGCCGACACCACGGTCACCGACACCATTTCCCCGGCGGTGCAGAACATCTCCAAGTATTCCGGAGACGGCCTCACAGTGAGATGTTATACCGGCGGGACGCTGGCGGAGACCCGGCAGCTGAGCTGGGAGGAGCTGGGCATCGATCCGGAGACGGACAAGAGCTGGACCTACCACATCCCCGACACCGACCCGATCTATCGCTATGAGCTGAGCTATGACACCGACGTGAACATGGACGGCCAGGAGGAGACCGTCGTGGTGGAGAACAGCGCCACGGGCAAGGGCGGCATCGACAGCGACCGGGCCGTGCTGCCCCCGCCGGGCGCGCCGGGCTTTGACATCAAAAAGCAGGCCACCGACGTGAGCTCCACCGGCGTCACCTGGGAGATCACCCTGACCGTGGCGGGCACGGCGCTGGACTTCCCGCGGATCGTGCTGACGGAACACAGCGGCGCGCTGAACAACAATACCACCTATCCCTGGGGGAACAATACCGACTATCTCCCCTCCAAGTGGATGCAGAAGCCCAGTGCGGCGAGCGGGATCCGGTACAAGGAGAAGCTGCGGAAAGTAGAGGTCATCGGACTCGAGGAAGAAGAGACCTTTTTGGTGCATTACGGCACATACAACACGAATGCTCCGAATTCTGACCAATGGAACGGTTCGCTGAATCTGTTCCCCGGCGCCGGCGGTACGGAGATCCTGGTTTCCGGGGACAGCAAGGTCCTGAAGGCAGACTTCGCGGGGATCGCAAAGACGGCCAACGGCTATCCCGACCACTTCGAGCTGGAGTTTTATAAGGACCAGGCTCGGACTGCGGGGGGACTCATCAAGCCGGAGGGCGACACGCCGACCCGAACC
>JAFYIF010000020.1 GCA_017538775.1 Oscillospiraceae bacterium
CCTCTGTCTACGCTTAAACCTCACCTCGCGGCTTCGGCTCCAAGACTGAGTACCGGCTGCTGACCTCGCTTTACCGGGTGGGGTGACTCTCCCCACTATATTTCAAGCGCCGTACCGGCGCACAACCGTCCCTTTTGACTCATTTCGGCAGTTCCACCGTGACGTAGAGCCTACCCTTGCGGGTTTGGGTGTCGCCCAGGGCTGTGACCCGGCCCCTGCCTTTGCCCCGGAGGCTGAGGATGTCGCCGGGGCGGATCGGGGCGTCGGGTTTCAGGCACTCCTGATAATTCAGCTGCACCAGGCCCTGGGCCACCGCCTGGGCCGCCGCTGTGCGGGAGATGCGGAACATCCCGGCGCAGACCGCGTCCAGCCGGGGGGACGAGACCGTGAAGCGCAGCTCGGTGGTCAACCGCTGCGGCACCGGGACCTCCGACAGGGGCAGCTCCCGGACGCGGACGCCCCAGCGCCCCACCTTCACCAGGCTGCGCAGCAGATGCTCCTTCACCGAGGGCAGGCAGAAGAGCCAGGCCCGCTCCCCGTCGATCAGGATGTCCCCCAGCCACTCCCGCTCGATGCCCAGGCCCAGGACCGCCCCCAGCACGTCCCGGTGCCCCGGCGCGCCGAAGCGGGCGTGGATCTCCAGGGCGCAGAGGTAGTCCGCCATGTCCAGTTCCTCCGGCTCCATCCAGTCGGGCAGGAAGCAGGCGATGCGCCGCTCCGCCCCCGGATAGCCGCCGCAGAAGCGCAGCTGCGCCCCGGCGCGGGACCACTGCTCCAGCGCGTGGACCTCCGCCGGGCTCAGAAACTTCGTGTGGGTCAGCGTCCCCGAGCGCTCGGCCCGGCGCAGCAGGTCCTCCGCCCGGCGCAGCAGCTCCGTCTCCATGGGCTTCTCTCCTTCCCTGTCATTGAAATGTCATCCCTGTTCCGGCCTGGCGTCCGTCAGCCTTGTCATGTGGCTGCCCCGGGCCGTGCGCTGCAGCAGCTCCGCGATCTGGCCCATGACCCAGTCCACCTCGCTGCCGAACTCCCGGGCCCCGGTCCGGCGGATGCCGCTGCCCAGGGCGGACAGGCGGATCAGATTGTCGCTGGTGACCACCCGGACGGCGGCGTTTTTCCCGATGTCGTACAGCAGCCGCTCGATGTACCGGTCGGCGGTCTCGTTCTCCTTCGTGTACACCACCCGGACGCCGGGCAGCAGCTCCTTCTCCCCGGGGTTGCCCGCCTTCGCGTAGCCGTCGAAGACCAGCACGATCTCGCTGCCGGTGAAGCCGTGGTAGCTGATGAGGATCTCCGTCAGGCGGCTGCGGGCGCTGTCCAGGCTCTGTTCGGCCAGGGCGCGCAGCTCGTCCCAGGAGAAGATCAGGTTATAGCCGTCCACCACCACCGTCTCCCGCCGCGCCCGGAGGGAGACGCTTTTTTCCTCCGCCGGGCGGGAGCCGGGGCGGGAGTACATGGGGCGGCGGATCGGCCCGAACTCCCGCTCCATGATGGCCTCCAGCTCCGCCTCGTCGATGTCCAGGCGGCGCATCCGCAGCCGGGGGGCCGGGGGCGCGTTCCGGTCCCGGCCATAGCCGGTGTCGATGTGCATATAGGCGTCGGCCCGGTCCCACTTCACCAGCGTGGCCGCCCCGTGGGCGCAGAAGACGCTGTCCGGGCTGTTGTCCAGGTCCGCCTCCGGGTCGTAGCCGATGGCCGCCAGCACCCTGGCCGTGTCGTGGCAGGGGCGATAGCCGCTGACATGGCAGGAGAAGCGGCCCCGGCCCCCGGTGTAGGCCGTCACCTCCGCGGCGTAGGAGCGCATGGTGTCCACCGGGCAGAGGCCCCGCAGCAGCGCCCCGTGTTCCCCGGTCTCGCAGTCAAATTCCGCGTGCATGGTCCGCAGGTCGCTGATGGCCCGCCCGGTCTGGGCCGGGGGCACCTCCAGCGTGAAGCGGTAGACCGGCTCCAGCAGCACGCTTTGGGCCTTCATCAGCCCCTGCCGCACGGCCCGGTAGGTGGCCTGGCGGAAGTCGCCCCCCTCCGTGTGCTTCTCGTGCGCCCGGCCCGCCAGCAGGGAGATGCGCAGGTCCGTGACCGGGGAGCCGGTCAGGACCCCCAGGTGCCGCTTCTCCGCCAGGTGGGTCAAAATCAGCCGCTGCCAGTTCAGGGCCAGCGCGTCCGTGGGACAGCGGGTGTCCAGTTCGATGCCGCTGCCCGGCGGCAGGGGTTCCAGCAGCAGGTGGACCTCCGCGTAGTGGCGCAGGGGTTCGTAGTGGCCGCAGCCCTCCACCGGCGCGGCGATGGTCTCCCGGTAGAGGATCTGCCCCGCGTCCACCTGCACCGCCCAGCCGAAGCGCCCGGCGATCAGGCTTTTCAGGATTTCGATCTGTACCCGGCCCATCAGCTGCACGGACAGCTCCCGGCTCTGGCCGCTCCAGGAAAAGCGCAGCAGCGGCTCTTCCTCCTCCAGCTGCCGCAGCAGCGGCAGGGCCTGGGCCGCGTCCACCCCCTCCGGCAGGCGCAGCCGGTAGCGCAGGGCCGGGGCCAGCTGGGGCAGCGGGGCGTCGGACTCCGCGCCCAGGCCCTGACCGGCCCAGCTCCGGCTCAGGCCCAGCACCACCCCCACGTCCCCGGCGCGCAGGGCCTCCGCCGGGCGCAGCTTCGCCCCCTGACAGGCCAGCAGGCCCGTCAGCTTCTCCTCCAGCGCCGTCCCGTCCCGGGTCTCGTAACGCAGGCTCTGGCGCACCCGAAGATCCCCGCCGCTCAGCCGCAGGTGGGTCAGCCGCCGCCCCTGGGCGTCCCGGCTGATCTTGAAGACCCGGGCCCCGAAAGCCTCCCCGCACGTCGGCGCCGGGGCATAGCGCAGCGCCCCGTCCAGAAAGGCGTCGATGCCCTCCAGACGCAGCCCGGAGCCGAACCAGCAGGGAAAGAGCCGCCGCCGGGCCACGGCGGAACGCAGATCCGCCGCCGTCAGCCTCCCCGCGGCCAGGTAGCGCTCCAGCAGCTCCTCGTCGCACATGGCCAGCTCTTCCTCCGGCGGCGGCGTGCCGAAATCCACTACTCTCTCGTCCAGCCGCTGCCGCAGCTCCCGCAAAAGCGCCTCCCGCTCCGCGCCGGGCAGGTCCATCTTCGTCACGAACAGGAAGACCGGCAGCCGGTAGGCCCGCAGCAGCTCCCAGAGGGTCTCCGTGTGGGCCTGGACCCCGTCCGTGCCGCTGATGACCAATATGGCGCAGTCCAGCACCGCCAGCGTCCGCTCCATCTCCCCGGAGAAGTCCACATGGCCGGGGGTGTCCAGCAGGGTCACCCGCCGCCCGGCGTGGCTGAAGGCGGCCTGGGCGGAGAAGATCGTGATGCCCCGCCGCCGCTCCAGCTCGTGGGTGTCCAGGGCCGTGTCCCCGTGGTCCACCCGCCCCGGCGTTTTCAGCACCCCGGCCCGGTGGAGCAGCGCCTCGCAGAGCGTGGTCTTCCCCGCGTCCACGTGCGCCAGCACCCCCAGGCAGAGGGGCGCTTCCGCCTGCCCAGTCTCGCGTGCGTCCACGGCCTTCGCCTCCGTCCCTTGCTTTTTTGCCCAGTATAGCACGCCGCGGCCCTGCCGTCGAGGGCCACAGGCGCGGGATTTCCCCGAAAAGGACTTTCTTTGTTCACAAATGCGTGTTATAATCTGGAAGCATATCATGAAAACAACCAGGTCCCCCGGCCTGTACGCCGGGGGCTGCGGGAAAGGGAACGACAGGCTATGGGTTTGCTGGACAAGTTCTTCGGTTCCTACTCCGACCGGGAGCTGAAAAAAATCCGTCCCATCGTGGACAAGATACTGGCGCTGGAGCCGGACTACGCCGCCCTCAGCGACGCGGAGCTGAAAGCGAAAACGCCGGAATTCAAGGCGCGGCTGGCCGCCGGGGAGAGCCTGGACGCCCTGCTGCCGGAGGCCTTCGCCACGGCGCGGGAGGCGGCCTGGCGGGTGCTGGGCATGAAGCCCTTCCCGGTCCAGCTCATCGGCGGCGTGGTGCTGCACCAGGGCCGCATCGCCGAGATGAAGACCGGCGAGGGCAAGACCCTTGTGGCCGTGCTGCCCTGCTATCTCAACGCCCTGGACGGCGGCGGCGTCCATGTGGTCACGGTCAACGACTACCTGGCCCGGCGCGACAGCGAGTGGATGGGCAAGGTCCACCGCTTCCTGGGCCTGCGCGTCGGCCTGATCGTCCACGGCCTGACCGGGGACGAGCGGCGGGCGGCCTACGGCGCCGACATCACCTACGGCACCAACAATGAGATGGGCTTCGACTACCTGCGGGACAACATGGCCATTTTCAAGAAGGACATGGTCCAGCGGGGGCACCACTTCGCCATTGTGGACGAGGTGGACTCCATCCTGATCGACGAGGCCCGGACCCCCCTCATCATCTCCGGCCAGAGCGAGGACAGCACCGACCTCTACCGCCGGGTGGACGACTTCGTCTCCACCCTGCGCCGGGTGGTCTACGCCAGCGTAGACGAGAAGGCCGAGGAGGACGAGAATCTGGACGCGGACTACATCGTGGACGAGAAGGCCCGCTCCGCCACCCTCACCGCCCGGGGCATCGCCAAGGCGGAACATTGGTTCGGGCTGGAGAACCTCAGCGACCTGGAGAACTCCACCCTGAGCCACCACATCAACCAGGCCATCCGCGCCCACGGCGTGATGAAGCGGGACATCGACTATGTGGTGAAGGACGGCGAGGTCATCATCGTGGACGAGTTCACCGGCCGACTGATGTTTGGCCGCCGCTACAGCGAGGGCCTGCACCAGGCCATTGAGGCCAAGGAGCACGTGGACGTGGCCGGGGAGAACCGGACCCTGGCCACCATCACCTTCCAGAACTACTTCCGCATGTACGACAAGCTCTCCGGCATGACCGGCACCGCCGTCACCGAGCAGGAGGAGTTCGTCAGCATCTACGGGCTGGACATCATCGAGGTGCCCACCAACAAGCCCGTAGCCCGCGTGGACTGGCCGGACGTGGTCTATAAGAACGAAAACGGCAAAAACCGGGCCATCATCCAGCAGATCCAGGACTGCCACGCCAAGGGCCAGCCGGTCCTGGTGGGCACCGTCAGCATCGAGAAGAGCGAGTACATCTCCAAGCTCTTGCAGCGCACCGGCATCCGCCACAACGTCCTGAACGCCAAGAACCATGAGCGGGAGGCGGAGATCGTCGCCCAGGCGGGCAAGTTCGGGGCCGTCACCATCGCCACCAACATGGCCGGGCGCGGCACCGACATCATGCTGGGCGGCAACGCGGAGTATCTGGCGAAAAACGACCTGAAAAAGGCGGGATACGCCGAGGAGGTCATCGCCGAGGCCACCGGCTACGCGGACACGGAAAATGAGGACATCCTGGCGGCGCGCACGCTCTTCGCCGCGCGCATGGCCGCCCACAAGGCCGTTACCGCGGAGGAGGCCGAGCGCGTCAAGGCCGCCGGAGGCCTCTTCATCCTGGGCACCGAGCGGCACGAGTCCCGGCGCATCGACAACCAGCTCCGGGGCCGCGCCGGGCGTCAGGGCGACCCGGGCGAGAGCCGC
>JAFYIF010000258.1 GCA_017538775.1 Oscillospiraceae bacterium
CGTTGAACTCCGCCAGGCTCTCCACGGTCTCCGGCCCGGGCGCGTCCGGGTCCGTCTCCGCCTCCGGGGGTGCGGCCTCCCCGCCAACCGGGTCTCCGTCCTCCCCTTCCGGCTCCGGTTCTTCTGGTTCCTCCAGCTCCGCCGGGCCGCCGAAGCGCCAGAGCTGGCCCGCCGCGTCCAGGCAGTGCAGCGCCCCGTCCCAGAAGGCGAAGGCCAGGGCCTGGGTCCCGTCCTCCCGGACCCAAAGGCTGTGGACGGGGTCGAAGCAATAAAGCCCCCAGCCCGCCTCGCCCCGGAGGCTGACGTAATAGCGCAGCCCGTCGCTGCCCGCCGCCCCGGCGGAGAAGCGCTGTCCGGCGAAGGCCGCGCCCACGTCCGTGGGCACCCCGCCGCCGTAGGCCGCCACACCGCTGCGGCTCAGGTAGAACAGGGTCTCGTCCGCCACGGCGAAGCTGGCCCCGGCCCCCGCCGCCGTGCCCCGGGTGGCGGAGGAGAGCAGCTCGAAGTTGGCCGGGCGGCTGCCGTAGACCTTGCAGATCTGCTCCTCTTTGAAAAAGCAGGGGTAGCCCAGATAGGCGCAGCAGCCGGTGAAGTCCCCCGCCGACCCGGCGGACACCGCCCAGCTGTCGCTGGCCAAGCCGTCGAAGACGTTCCAGTTGAAGGGGTCTCCCAGTTTGCTGGCATAGACTGTGTCCCCCTTGCAGCCCCAAAGCCGGTTGTCGCAGGCACAGAGCCAGTCCAGGTCCGGCACGCTGCGGCACACGGTCAGCGTGCGCGGCACGCTGTCCAAGGTGAAGGAGAACTCATAAAAGCGCAGGGCCGGGCCCTCGATCTCCCGGACGATGAGGCTGCGGTTGTTCTCCGCCGCCGCCGCGCCGGAGATGCTGACCGCGTCGCCGGGGCGGAACGCGCTCGCCCAGTCAAAGCTCGGGTCGGCGGCCAGGATGGTGTTGGCCTCGGCGGTCTCCCCGGCATAGGTCCCGTCGGCAAAGGTGCAATCGGTGCTGACCGTCCGCTCCAGGGGCGAAAGCGTCCCCGCCGCCGGGTCGTAGAGCAGCTTGTCCGGGAAGATCACCAGCCGTCTGCCCAGGGCGGCGAAGCGCTTCTGCCCCGCCGTGGACAGGGTGGCCGCCGCCGTGCCGTCCCGGTAGAGGGTGGTCCCGTCCACCCAGTAGAGGGCGTCCAGGGCGTAGAGTCCGCCGGGGGCCGTCAGGCTGCCCAGGCGCTGCCGGGGGGCGCGGGGCCGCAGCACCGGGGCGTCCTCCAGGCTCAGGTTCTGCGTCTGGCGGAGGCTGCCCTCCGCCGCGCCGGGGCGCAGGTCCAGGCCGCTCAGCTTCAGCTCCTGGAAGCGGCGGGGGCCGTTATGTATGCTCAGTCTCGGGAGCATGGCTCCTTCCTCCTTCTCAAATTGGATCGGTCAGGCGCATACTGAGGGTGCAGCGGAAGGTGGCGGTCTCATACTGATAGAGCGTCACCGGGCTGCTCAGCACGGCCCGATACAGCAGCACCGGGTTGCCCAGGATGCTGGACTCGATGCCCCACTCCCGGACCGTCACCGCCTCTGCCCCGGTGTTTTGCACGGTGCAGTCCAGGACCTTGGTTTTCGTGTAGCTGTTGTCGTCATAGGAATTGCTCTCCGTCAGCGCCACACGGGAGAGGTTGCTCGTCCACTTCTCCTGGAGGCAGTAATCGGCGGCGCTGGGGGCCTCGTCCCCGGTGCCGAAGACGATGGCGTTGGGGCTGCTGGCGTGGGTGCGCCCGGAGTTGCCGTTGTAGTAGCCCGCCATCGGGGAGACGGAGCCGTTGCCGGTGGAGGCGGTGATCAGCCGCCCGCTTGTATTGAGAACCGTGTCCCAGTCCGCCCGGATGCTGTCGGAGACCGTCCCCAGCAGCATCAGATTTTTCAGGCCCTCCCAGTTGTCAAGCCAGACGCCCGCCATGCCGCAGCGCCTCCTTCCTTCTCTTGCCTTTGTTCATGCTGTCCTCCTGTCGTTCAAAGCGTCTGCACGCTGATTGACGGAACGGCGCGCTCGCCCTCCGTCAGCAGCCCGGCGGCGTCCGTGCACGCCGTCACGCCGTGTAGCGTCGCCCCGCCATATGCCGCGGTCAGCAGTTCCCCGCCACCCTCAAGTCGCGGCGCGGCGGCACCCAGGTCGATGACCGCAGGCAGACGGCGGCCCATCCAGACTTCCACCGGCAGCAGCACGCTCCGGTCCCCCTGGGCGTTCAGCAGATTCCACTTGCCGCCGATGGCCAGGCCCAGGGCCAGACTTTTCTTGTCGATGCTCATACGACCTCCACGGTGAAGCTGGCCCCGTCGGGCCAGGTCAGGGTCAGAGCGCCTCCGGCGGTCTCGGTGTACTGGATCTGCACCGGGGCGGCCAGCGCCCCCTCCGGCGTCACGGTGATGCGCTGCAAGGCGGTGTCCACCCGCAGGTCGGCCCGGCGCTGGCGCAGGTCGGCAAAGCCGTCCTCCCGCATGTGCAGCGCGGCCTCGGCCCCGCCGCTGGCGGTGTAGCTGAGTTCCAGCCCGTCGGCGTGCTTCACCAGCCTGGCCGTGCCGTGGACGCCCCCGGCGTCGGTGCCCGCCCCCAGCTTCAGCACCGGGATCTTCTGCACCGTGCCGCCGCCGTCAAGCTCCTCGATGAAATAGATCCTGCCCTTGGTGTACTCCGTGTAGCGATACACGGTGACGGGCAGACCCGTGTCCTCCAGACTGGTCATCTCCGTCCTCGTGGCGTCCCGCCACCAGAAGTACCGCGCTCCGTGGTGGAGCTGCTCGGTCAGGGGCGCGCCGCCGGGGGCGGCTTGCACCACGGCGGTGCGGAAGCTGATCTCCTCGTCGTGGATGTGGATGTAGTCCAGGTTGGAGCTGTCCCCGTCCAGATAGCGCCGGGCCCGCATGTAGTCCGTCCGCAGCTCGTCCACCGCCAGGTCCGCGATGGCCCCATATTCGGCGTAGAGCTCGTTGGTGATTACGGTGTTGCTGACGATCACGTTGGCCGCGATGTCCAGGCCGTCCACCCAGCGGTTCAGCTCGCCCTGGTTGAAGTTGTCCTCCATGCTGAGGTTGCGCAGGGTGTAGCGCAGGTTTTCCAACAGCAGGAAGAGATAGTTCTGGATCGCCGTCAGCTTTTCGTCGGTGGAGCCATAGCGCGAGAGTTCGGGATAGCCCAGCTCGGCCTGCAGCAGATTGCCCGCCATATGTCCGCCCCCTTCACGCCCCGTCCTGCCCGCTGTCGCGGCGCAGGCGCTCGATCAGCTTCCGCAGGAAGCGCGGCACCGGCGTGCCCATGTCGCCCAGGTTTTCCAAAATGGAGATGCACTCGTTCAGGGTCAGCCAGACCGTCACGGTCAGGCCGACGAAATAGCTCTTCTCCAGCCCCAGGCCGGTCTTGGCCCAGGCCGCCTGGAGCACCCAGTCCACCACCACGCCCACGGCCACGGCGAACAGACAGCCCAGCTTTTTCACGATGCCCCGCAGCCCCAACTTCGAGCAGAGGCTTCTGGTGTACCAGGCGCGTATCATTCCGGTGATATAGTCCGTCAGCATGGCCGCGAACAGCAGCAGCACCGGGACCAGCAGCTCCCGCAGATAGGCCAGCCCGGCGGCCAGCAGCGCCGCCAGCAGCGCCGCCATCCAATTGTCCTTCATACCTTCCCTCCCGCTTCTCCGGGAGGGGACGGCGCGCCGTCCCGCTCCCCGCCTCCTTCGTCCTTCAGCCGCCGGTGGCCCGGTCCAGCATCACGGCCATGCGCAGCAGCTCATAGCTCAGGTCCAGCCCCGTGGGGTAGCCCTCCTCGTCCGGCAGCCCGCCCCGCCCGTGCAGGACCCCCAGCGCACACAGCCGCTTCACCGGCTCCCGCGCCCAGTCCGGCAGCTCCGAGATCTTGTTGTACCTTTTCATATCAACATTCCTTTCTGGCTCCCCTGTTCCGGCTGTCATTGCGAACCAGTCCTCAGACTGGTGTGGCAATCCCCCCGGTCAGCCGCAGCCGCTCGCCGGAACAACCAGCCTGTCACCCGGATAGATCGGGTCGAACACGCTCTTCATCCCGTTGGCCGCCCGGATCGCCTCCATGGTCGTGCCATATCTCCGGGCGATGCCCCAGACGGAGTCCCCGGTCTGGACCGTGTGGAGGATCTTCCTGCTCAGGCTCTCCTCCGCCACCCAGCCGCAGACCGTCTGGGCCTCCATCAGCACTAGATAGGGCCGGGGCGTGCCGGGCGCGACCATCACCACCCGGGCGGGGTATACCGGCCCGTCGAACTCCCGGAAGCGCGTCGGTTCCGCGCCGTCGCCGGGCGCGAAATGCACGCCCCCGCCGGGTTCGTAGCACAGCGTGTCCCCCACCCGGACGGCGGAGCGCGCCTCGGCCCCGTCGTCCAGTACCATCAGTGTGTGCCAGGCGCTGTTGACCAGGATGTCCCCGCGCCGGAGCCAGTCCGGACCGGTCAGATACTTGTCCTCCGTCAGCACCGCAAAGGCCCCGGTCCCGGCAAACTGCTGGGCCATGTTGCCCGTCCAGGGGGCGTTGCCGGAGGTATAGGCCCCGGCCATGTCCACCCCGGCGGCCTCGGCGCAGACAGCCATCAGGCTGCTGCAATCGCAGTCGCAGGGACTCGTGATTTTGGCCGCGTCCCAGCCCGCCGCCCGCGCCGCGTCCCGGAGGCTGTTGCGCCGGGCCTGGGAGTAGCCGATGCAGTCGTTGTCACAGGCCGCCTCGCAAAAGGCCGCCATGCGCTCGGCCACCGCGCCGTCCTTTGCCCGGAGCAGGCAGTTCCAGCCCCGGGCGTAGGTAGTCCAGGCGGAGACCCGCACTTCGCCCCCGCTCTGGTCGCCGGGGCGGTCCGCGCTGTCGCCGCCCCAGGCCTGTCCGATCCGCTGCGTCATGCCGCCCCCTTCCGATC
>JAFYIF010000259.1 GCA_017538775.1 Oscillospiraceae bacterium
ACACAGGGGACGGTTCTCTGTGTTCCCGAAGGAACACATAGTACCGTCCCCTGTGTTCTCGCTGCTTCACTGCTGAAGCTCATACAGTTTCTTATAGATTCCGTTCCGCTCCAGCAGTTGCTGGTGGGTGCCGCTCTCGCGGATGCGGCCTTTGTGCAGGACGATGATCCGGTCCGCGTGCTGGACCGTGCTGAGGCGGTGGGCCACCAGGATGGTGGTGCGCCCGCGCATCAGGGTCTCCAGGGCGCTCTGGATGAGCTGCTCGGTCTCCGTGTCGATGTTGGCCGTGGCCTCGTCCATCACCAGGATGGGGGGGTCGTAGGCCAGGGTCCGGGCAAAGCTCAAAAGCTGGCGCTGCCCGGCGGAGAGGGTGCTGCCCCGCTCCATCACCGGCTCGCGGTAGCCCTCCGGCAGATGCGCGATGAAGCGGTCGGCGTTGACGGCCACGGCCGCGGCCCGGACCTGTTCGTCGGTGATGGACTCGTCCAGCAGACGGATGTTGCTCTGAATGTCCCCGGTGAAGAGGAACACGTCCTGCTGCACCTGGCCCACGGCCCGGCGCAGGGTTTCGGTGGACAGCTCCCGGATGTCCACGCCGTCCAACAGGATCTGGCCCTTCTGGATCTCATAATAGCGCCCGATCAGGTTCAGGATGGAGCTCTTCCCCGCCCCGGTGGCCCCGACGAAGGCCACCCGCTGGCCCGGCTTGATGACGAAGCTGATGTCTTTCAGCACATAGTCCTCCCCGTCGTAGGCAAACCAGACGTGGCGGAACTCGATCCGCCCCCGGATCTGGCGCAGGCGTTTGGGCCTCCGGGGTTCCCGGATCGGGTTTTCCTCGTCCAGCACGGAGAAGATCTTCTCCCCGCTGGCCAGGGCGTTCTGGAGGGTGGAGAACTGCTCCGCCAGCTCCTGGATGGGCTCGAAGAAGCTGCGGATGTAGTTGGTGAAGACGTACATGGTGCCCAGGCTCAGCCCGGCGTCCAGGACGCTGAGGCCGCTGCGCCAGACGACCAGGGCCAGAGCCAGGTTTGCCACGAAGAAGATGCCGGGGCGGAAGATCGACATGACGTACAGCTCCCGCATCTGGCTCCGGTACAGATCCTCCGTCCGGCCCCGGAACTCCCGGTCCTTTTCCGGCTCCCGGGCGAAGACCTGGATCAGCTTCATGCCGGAGATGTTCTCGGACAGGAAGCTGTTCAGGTCGCTGAGCTTCGTGCGGACCACCCGGTAGACCCGGCGGGCCAGGCGGCGGAACCACCAGGTCAGCGCGAAGATCAGCGGCAGAAAGGCGAAGCAGAGCAGCGCCAGGCGCAGGTCGATGGACAGCATCACCGCCGCGTAGCCCAAAATCAGCACGCTGTTGGAAAAAAGGGCGATGAGGACGTGGGTGTACATCATGTGCAGGGACTCCACGTCGTTGGTGACCCGCGTCACCAGCCGCCCCACCGGGTTCGTGTCGAAAAAGCGGGCGGAGAGGCTGTGCAGGTGTTCAAAGACCTCCTGCCGGATGGAGAAGATCACGTCCTGTCCGATCTTCTCCAGAAACCACTGGCGCAGCAGGTTCGCCACAAAGCTCAGCAGCAGCACCAGCGCGTACATCAGCGCGATGCGCCCCAGCCCGGCCCGGTCCGTGCTGCGCAGGCTGTCCAGCGCCGCCCGGTCCAGGGCTTCGGCGAAATAGTCCCCCTCCCCCGTCGGGACGCGCAGCCCGCCCGGGGTGGGCGCGGCGCACTCGGCCAGCTCGTCGGGACTCAGCTCTTCCAAGACGGAAGCCTGCTCCCCCGTCAGGTCCCGGACCAGATAGTAGTCCGTCCCGTCGTAGAGCATCAGCGCAAAGGTCTCAGCTCGGGCCGGGTCGTAGTCCTTGCTCAGGTACAGCCCGTCGTAGACGATGGGGGCCTCCGCTCTGTCCACATAGGCGTAGCGGCGGCCATAGCCCTCGATGTAGTCGTCGATGGCCCGACCGACCAGGATCGGGCGCAGCAGCTCCAGCGCCGTGACCAGCAGCACCAGGGCCAGGCAGAAGATCCCCAGCTTCCAATGGGGCCGCGCATAGGCGAACAGCCGCCGGAGCACCCCGCCCCGGACGCCGCCCTCGGGCGTCTCTTCCCGCAAGTTTGCCATAGCCTCAGCCCCCTTTCAGTCTTCCAGGTCCAGCTGGCGCTCCAGCTGCTGCTTCTCCGCCATGGTGCGGAAGACGCCGCCGGGGATCGCCAGCAGCTCCGCGTGGGTCCCGTACTCCCGGACGCGCCCGTCCTCCAGCACCAGGATGTGGTCGGCATTGGCCACGGTGGAGACCCGGTGGGCGATCAGAATCGTGGTCTTCCCGGCCCGCAGCTCCTTCAGATTGCGCAGGATCGTCTCCTCCGTGTCCGTGTCCACGGCGGAGAGGGCGTCGTCCAAAATCAGGATGGGGCTGTCTTTCAGCAGGGCCCGGGCGATGCTGCTGCGCTGTTTCTGGCCGCCGGAGAGGGTGACGCCCCGCTCTCCCACCACGGTGTCATACTTATCCGGAAAGTCCATGATGTTGTCGTGGATCGCGGCGGCCATGGCCGCGTGGACGATCTCCGCCTCCCCCGCCCCGGGTTTGCCGAAGGCGATGTTGCCCCGGACGGTGTCGGAGAAGAGGAAGTTGTCCTGAGGCACGCAGGCGATGTTCTCCCGCAGCACGCGCAGAGGGAGGTGCCGGATGTCGTGGCCGTCGAAGCGGATGGACCCGCGCTGGATGTCGTAGCTGCGGGTCAGCAGACCCACCAGCGCGGACTTGCCGCTGCCGGTGCGGCCCATCACCGCCAGGGTCTCCCCGGGCGCGACGCGGAGGCTCAGGTCCCGGAGGCAGTCGGGCAGGTCCTCCCGGAAGGAGAAGCTGACGTGCTCCAGTTCGATCTCCCCGCGCAGCGCCGTCACCGCGTCCGGCTCCGGGCTGTCGGTGATCTCGGGCCGGGCGTCGTAGACCTCGTGGATGCGGTTCATCCCGGCCACGCCCTGGGAGATGTAGGTGATGGAGTCCCCCAGGGCCAGCATGGGCCAGACCAGGGAGCCGATGTAGAGGTTGAAGGCCACGAAGCGGCCCAGGCTCATCTCCCCGGCCATGGTCAGGCGGCCTCCCACTATGATGGCAATCAGATAGGTGACCCCCACCAGCAGCCGCAGCACCGGGCGGAAGGTCATTTCCAGCTTCACCACGTCCAGGGTGGTCCGGCGCTTGTGCTCGTTCACCTGGCGAAAGGCCTCCGCCTCCCGCTTCTCCTGGACGAAGGCTTTGATGACCCGCTCGCCGCTGAAGCTCTCCTGCACCCGGTCGCTGAGCAGGGCGAAGGCCTTCTGCATCTTCGCGTAGCGGCGCTCCATGGCCTCTCCGAAAAAGTAGCCGAACAGGGCGATGATCCCCATCGGGATCAGGCAGTAGAGGGTCAACTCCACGGAGACGTAAGTGAGCATCCGGTACAGCACCAGCACCGTCAGCACCACCGCGTCGAAGGCGGAGACCACCTCCGGGCCGATGGCCACCCGGACGGCCTCCAGGTCGTTGGTGAAGTAGCTCATCAGGTCCCCGGTCTTGTGTTCGTTGAAATAGC
>JAFYIF010000260.1 GCA_017538775.1 Oscillospiraceae bacterium
CGCAACCCTCCGTCATCCGGCTTTGCCGGATGCCACCTCCCTTCTGGCGAAGGGAGGCTATTTTCCGCTCAGGCCTCGTAGCTCCGATAGACCTCCAGCGCCAGCTTGTTCAGGTCGAATCTCCGTTCCGCCTTTTCCCTGGCCGCCGCTGCCAGGTTTGCCCGCAGCGGCTCGTCCTCCATCAGCTTTCGGATCGCCCCGGCGAAGCCCTCCACGTCGCCGTAGGGCAGGACGCTGCCGCAGACGCCGTCGGTTTCGGCCAGGTCGCGGTTGCCGCCCACGTCGGTGACCACCAGGGGCAGGGCGGCGTTCATGGCCTCCAGGATGGCGAAGGACAATGCCTCATTGCGCGAGGAGGAGCAGACATAGAGCTGGGCGGAGGCCAGCAGTTCCGGCACGTCGTTCCGGTAGCCCAGCAGCCGCAGCTCAGCCTCCAGCCCGGCGGCTTTTGCCCGGGCGCGGATGTCCTCCATCAGCGGGCCGTCCCCGGCCACGGCGCAGCAGAAGGGGCGCGCTGCCGTCTGCTTCAGCTTTGCCAGGGCGTCCACCAGGAAGTCCAGGCCCTTCTCCGGGTCGAAGCGGGCCAGGCAGAGGATCAGGAAGGTCTCCCGGTCCAGCCCCAGCTCCCGGCGGAGGCTGTCGCTTTTCCGGGGGGGCGGGCCGGGTTCGATGCCGTTGTAGATCACGGTGATTTTTGTCGCGTCGCAGCCGTTGGCCCGCAGGACCTCCCGGCCCTCCTGACACACGGCGATGCAGCGGTGATTTTTCGGCGTGAAGTGCCGGTAGAGCAGCCGCCAGACCGGGCCGACGCGCCGGGTGAAGTGGTCGGTGAAGACCACCCGCAGCCCCGGCAGCCGCCGACGCGCCAGCAGGGCCACGATGTTTTCCCGGGGGCACTGGGCGTGGATGACCTCCACCCCCTGTTCCCGGCACCAGTCGGCCAGCGTCCGCGCCGCCTTTGGCAGCCGCGCCCACTCCATCGAGAATTGCAGGCTCGGCACCCCCGCCGCCGCCATTTTTTCACTCAGCGGCCCGGCCACGGCGTAGGCGAAATACGGCTCGACGCCCGCCGCCGGCCCCAGGCGCACCAGGTTTTCCACATATTTTTCGATGCCCGCTTTCCCGGCATAGTTGATGAGATACAGCACCTTCACCGCGTCCGACCTGCCTTTTTCTTTGTGTAGGATGGTTTATTGTACCACGGGCGGAACGGTTTTTCAATCACGGAATCGGAGGAACGCGGAAAAAACATCCCCCGGGAAATCAAGCTGTCATTGCGAGGAGGCGAAGCCGACGTGGCAATCCCCCAAGGTATCCAGATCACGTCCGACGCGGGCGCAGCCCCAGATGTGACAGCGCAACCGTTCCTCCGAAGACGAAACGGGAAGCGTTCAACCGGGGGATTGCCACACCAGTGCTGCGGCACTGGTTCGCAATGACACAAAAACATCCCCCATCCGAAGATGGGGGATGAACTTTTCATGAAACAGAGTTCACTTCAAGTTTTTGTGCCGGGGCAAACGCAAAGCTCAGGGAGCGTAGTCGATGAACGCGTAGCTGATGACGTTCTTGCTGTTGGCGATCAGCAGGACGGTCTGGCCGATCTCGAGCTCGCCAGCGATCACAGCGCCATCCTCGTCAAAGGCATAGACCTTGGCGCCAGCCTGGCTGTACTCCTTGCCGCCCGCGTTGACCTGGTTGCCGCTGACGTACTCAACGGTGACCTTCTCGCTGGCGTCATGGACCACGACGGAGGCGGGATCCAGCATGTCGTTGACGGTCTCATACTCGAAGATGTCGCCCTCGGCAACGCTGATCGGAGTGGCGGAAGCCAGCTCAGCCTCAGCGCCGTCGATGATGACGGAGTAGGTGTAGACGTCGTTGTCGTCCTCGTCCTTGGTGATCATCGGATTCGCGTCAGCCAGGACAGCGACGGCGGGCACGGGCTCGCTGTCATCCACGGCGGCGATGCCGGAAGCGGCAAAGACGTACAGAACGGTCTTGGTCTTGGAATTGACGACGTAGGTGATGTCGGCAGCGCTCAGAACAGCGTTCTTGTAGCCGGTGACGACGTTGACCTTGTAGCTGGAGCCGTCCCAGGCACCGGTGACGTACTTGGTGCTGGAGTTGGCAAAGGCGTCGGTGTCAACCGTGGCGGACTTGTTCAGGGTGACGCCGGACTTGGCGACGATGTTGTAAGCGCCGGTCACGATCTTCAGCGCGCCGTCCTTCAGCTCGTAAGCCACGACGATGGGAGCGGTGAAGCCGGAGATGGCAGTCTGCACCTTGCCGTCCTTGTCGGTCCAGGCGGGAGCGGACAGCTTGGTGCCGTCGGGCCGCACGGCGTAGACCGTGTAGTCGGTGGTGGAAGCGTCGGGCTGGCCGTCCTCGTTCAGGCCGGTGCCGCCGCTGGTGGTGGCAACCACGTTGTAGATCATCGCGTAATCGGTGCTGGCGGTAGTCTCTTCCTCAACGACCACGACAGCGCCCAGCTTGCCAGCGGGATCGAGGGCCCAGGTGGCCTCCTGGCCGATGGCGGGAGCAACCCAGCCGGTGGCGATGACGCTGGGAGCGACGGCGTAGAACGCGCCGGCGATGCGCCAAGTGCCAGACTTCATACCGTCGATCTTGCCGCCAATCAGCTCGGCCAGATCAGAGGCGAGAATGGCGTCGGTGGAATCCTTGGCGATCAGGATGTAATCGCCCTTGCCGTACTCAAAGCCGGGGAAGTTGGCATCGCGGATGCCGGTCAGCTTGGCGCCGCCGGTCAGCTCGAGGTCGATCTTCACGGTGGAGGGATCGTCCTCAACGATCTCGGAGGCCTTCAGCTCGGTGACGGCGGTGACGGTGGCCAGCTCATAGTGGGTGATGACGATGGTCTTGGCCTCCAGCTTCTCGGTGTAGACCTCGACCAGGTCGCCGGCGACGTAGCTGTCGGTATTCAGAGTGGCGGCTTCGCCGTTGTAGAACACTTCGATGCCGGCAGCGGCGGTCAGCATCGTCTTGGCGGTCTTCAGACCCAGGGCCTTGTTGATGTTGGCCATGCTGATGGTCTCATCGGCCTTGGCGGTGTAGCTGTAGTTGGCAGCTTCCGTCTCGGTGTAGATGGCCTCGGCGGGATCGCCGTAGTTCCACTGACGGCCGGGACGGCCGAACTCGTCCACATAAGAGGCGTCCTCAGACAGGGTCGGGAAGTTGGCCTGCAGAGAATCGGTGGGCGTGCTGATGGTGATGGGCATGGTGCCGGAGATCTGCGCATAGATCACGGCATCCAGGGCGTTGTCGAAGGCAACGCCGTCGGCAGTGACATAGCTCTTGTTGCCGCTGACGCTCTGGCCCAGGCCGTTGAAGGCCAGGACGCAGGTGTCCTCACGGCTGATGGGAGCGTTCATGTCCAGAGCCTCAACACCGGACTTCAGGTTCTTGGCCTTCACGAGCTTGGCCACGGCGACTTCCCAGGTGTCGCCCTTGTCCAGGCCGGTCTCAGCGGGATCGTAGCCCATGGCGACCAGGAGCATCTTGCCCCACTGGTTGCCGGTCAGCTTCGCGTCGGGGTCGAACTTGTTGTCGCCCACGCCGTTGACGATGCCCTCGGCAGCGCAGTAGGCGACATAGCTCTCAGCCCAGTGGCCCTGCATGTCGTCGAAGTTGCTCTTGGCCTGCAGGTCTTCCTGACCCTTCAGGCGGGTGATGATGGTGGCGGCTTCCGCACGGGTCAGCGTGGCGGCGGGGTCAAACGCGCCGGTGTCGCGGCCCTTGATGACGCCGATGCCGGTCAGGACGGCGACGGCCTCATCGTGGCTGATGGCCTCATCGTCGGTGAAAGCGGCGACCTGGAATGCGCAGACGCCGACCACCAGAACGATGGCGAGAACCAGAGCCAGAGACTTCTTCAGAGTTCTCATTTGAAACTCCTCCTTCATAGTAGTACCCCCGTGGGGGCCTGATGTATGTTTCTTCGCTCGATGACGCGGAATTCCGAGGCCCGTCAGCGAACGGAGAAGCCGGGGATCGTGCAGGGGTCACGCTGCTCGGACAAGCTCCCCCCGCATGTGACACTCTAACACAAGGCCCACAGTGCGTCAATGGGTCCTGGCGCGATGTAACCAAAGCGTAACATAAGGAAAAAAAGCCCGAATAACGCACAGGGGACGGTTCTCTGTGTTCCCGTGGAACACAGAGAAC
>JAFYIF010000261.1 GCA_017538775.1 Oscillospiraceae bacterium
ATGTTCCGCATATCCGAACGGTTTTTCAGCCCCCGAAGGTGCCGTTGTAGCAGGACAAAAGAAGCGTCCTGATGTCCTGAACAGTCTGCGTTATCTCCTGGCTGGTTCAGTGCGGCGCGGACGGCCGCCCGCAATCCGTCAGAGGAATAGGTGGCGCCGGAAACACCGTCCACATTGGGGCACTGCGCGGACAGCGTAGCGGCGATCATGCCTGCGCCGTCGGTGGCCGGATCGAAATAATCGGAATCGTCCTTAAATGCAGTGATGCGGATGTCCGTGATGATGTCGTCCCGAATCGTAACAGATACGGTGATATCCGCGGAGGTCCCAAGATTGCCGACGCCGGAACCGCTGTAGGTACCGTCCTGATAGATCCGGTTGAGGAAAGCCTCCGGCGTGGGCTGCGGCGTGGGCTGTGGTGTCGGCTCCGGCATGGGTTGCGGCGTCGGCTCCGGCGTGGGCTGCGGCGTGGGCTGCGGCGTGGGCTGCGGTGTCGGCGGCGGTATAGACGAACACCGTCAGTCCATACCCTGGACGGCCCCGCAGCGCGTTGGGGATGGTCAGCAGCAGGATGTGGAGGCAGAGGAGCGCATAGAACAAATAGGCCCAGCGCTGCAAACGCTTCCAGGCTTTGGCGTGCATCTTTTTTCGGACGACCGGAAAGCTGGTGATCCAAAGCGGCAACATCACCAGATCCATGCCGATGGAGCAGACGGCGGCCAGCAGCGTCGTGGCGGACAGACTGGCCGCGTCCGTAAACAGCGCGACGAAATAGGTTTTGCCATAGGCGACATTGTGCGCAAGGGTGAAGATCCCGGCCAGGATCGACAGGGGGGCGCGTATGGGCATCAGCGTCCGCGCACCCATCGAGCCATTGGGAAAGGCTCCGGCCACCATTACCAATACAAACAGCGCCCCCGCGAGTGCACCACGGGCGAGGACAGGCCAGATCCAGGCGGTTACAAAGGGCGGGAAGCGGATTCCGGCAAAGGCGCAGACCACAACGGCCAGAGACAGCAGCGCGGCGCAGAGATAAAACGGCCCGGGCGCGGTCCGCAGTCGCTTACCTGACAGCAGAACCAGCAGCAGCGCAAGGGCGAGAGAGACCAGAAGAACCAACGACGGCACCTCCATGGTTCAGAAAAAAACCCCGGGGCCGCCCGACGGGCGGACGACCCCGGCCAAAAAGGAGAAGTGGAAAAACTCAGCTTTGCGTATTGGACTGCGCCGTGGCGTAGAGCAGGGAGACGATTTCGGCGCGGGTGTAGGGCAGCTCGGCGCGGAAGCTGGTTCCGGTCTCGATCAGTCCCTTTTCCGCCGCCCAGGACGCGGCGTCGCGGTACCAGGCGTCCGATTTCACGTCGTCATAGTCCTTCTGCGCACTGGGAGCGGGCTTTCCCTCAGCCTTCCAGAGAAAGCCCAGGATCTGTGCGCGGTCCACGGTCAGCGCCGGGCTGAAGCAGTCCGCGCCTGTGCCGTCGGTGATGCCGTTCTCCAGCGCCCAGAGAACCGCTTTGTAATACCAGTCGTCCTCCCGGATATCCGTGAATGGGGATTCGGAGGATGTCGGCTGCGGCTGTCCGGCGCGCTTCCAGAGGAAGGTGACCAGAGTCGCCCGGTTCACAGTCAGATCGGGGGAGAAGATCCCGTTGCCGGTGCCGCTGGTGACGCGGTTTTTCCTGGCCCAGATCAGCGCTTCCGTATAGTCCGCGTCCTTCGGCACGTCGTAATAGCCGGTGCTTCCCACATCCGCGATGGCGATCTGCACCGGGAAATCCAGGATGGCGTCCTGGGTGTAGTAGCGGATGTTGGTGATCGTCTTCCCGTTGATGGCCGCCAGCGGCTCGTCCAGATTCCAGCCCAGCTGCGTGGCCCGCCAGATGTTTGTCACATGGCCCATGCCGTATTGCGCGCCATCCCCGGTGGTCAGGACCACGGCGCTGACTGCATCGCCCTGGGCAATGCCTTCGGTGCCCTCCAGAACCAGTTCAATGGAGGTGTGCCGTCCGTTGTAAGTAACGGTGGCGCTGACGCCTTCGACCGCGGTCGCGCTTCCGCTGACTGCTGAGAAGCGGAAGCTGCCGTCCGCAGCAACTGACAGAATCGTGTACTGCGCGGGCCGCTCCGCCAGCGCGTACCAGGCGTAGTCCGGCGCTTCAAACAGCGCATCCTTGCCCGAATAGGTCGTCGTGCTGGTCTGGCCCCGGGCAGTGGTGGTGACCTCCACGCTGCTTGCGTCGGTGATCTCCAGCGCGGCGTCCAGCACGCGCCGGTCCGGAACCAGCACGGGATAGATGACCCCATCCACGCCGTCGCCCGTTGCGCCGACGTGATATGAGCCGACGGCCAGACCGCCGTTGCTGCGCTTGTTCTTCGTTGCTGCGCTGACCGCGTCCGGCGCGCCCGTTTCTCCAAGCTGCGCGGCGTAAAACTGTGCGTAGGGGATGTTCATCAGGACATAGGTCTCCTCCGCCGCCAGCGCAGCGGACGGCAGCGCCCCGAGCAGCGTCAGCAGGCACAGCAGCAGCCCCAGCGCTCGTCTGCATTTGTTTGCTTTCAGAACAACACCTCTCTTGCTTGTTAGTTATCGACAGCTAATCAGAGTTAAAGACCTCTAATTATCGGCGACGAATTACAGTATAGCATCAGCGCGGAGAACTGTCAATCCCCAATTTTCCCGCTTGACAAACAAAATGCAGCGGATTTACAATAAGAAGTACAGGAAGTTAGAGGCTATTAACTTCCAGGCAAGGGGGGATACCATGCGTCGCACCGTCTGGCTACTCTGGCTCGCTTTGCTGCTGCTGACCGCCTGCGGCGGGGATGCCGCAACCGCCGCGCCCGGGGCGCGGGAGCGCAGTTTCTTCGCCATGGACACC
>JAFYIF010000262.1 GCA_017538775.1 Oscillospiraceae bacterium
CCCCGTGGTCCTCGGGTGCAGCTCCACGTCGCGGATGTTGCTGACGCCGGTGAGGTACATCACCATGCGCTCAAAGCCCAGGCCGAAGCCCGCGTGGCGGCAGGAACCGTAGCGGCGCAGGTCCAGATACCACCAGTAGTCCGCCGGGTCCAGGCCCAGCTCCTCCATCCGGCGCAGCAGATAGTCCAGGCGCTCCTCGCGCTGGCTGCCGCCGATGATCTCGCCGATGCCGGGCACCAGGCAGTCCGCCGCGGCGACGGTTTTGCCGTCGTCGTTCAGGCGCATGTAGAAGGGTTTGATGTCCTTGGGGTAGTCCGTGACGAACACGGGCTTTTTGAAGATCTCTTCGGTGAGATAGCGCTCATGCTCGGTCTGCAGGTCGATGCCCCACTCCACCGGATAGTCGAATTTGTGTCCGCTCTGTTGCAGCAGCTCCACGGCCCCCGTGTAACTGACCCGGCCAAAGTCGCTGCTCACAACATGCTCCAGGCGCTGTTTCAGGCCCTTGTCCACGAATTTGTTGAAAAAGTCCATCTCCTGGGGGCAGCGCTCCATCACCCGGCGGATGATGTATTTCACCATGGCCTCCATGCACTCCAGGTCGTCCTCCAGGTCGGCCCAGGCCATTTCCGGCTCGATCATCCAGAACTCGGCGGCGTGGCGCTGGGTGTTGGAGACCTCCGCCCGGAAGGTGGGGCCGAAGGTGTACACGTCCCCGAAGGCCAGGGCGAAGTTCTCCGCGTTCAGCTGGCCGGAGACGGTCAGGTTCGTGGCCTTGCCGAAGAAGTCCTTGGAGTAGTCCACCTTCCCCTCGGCGGTGCGGGGCGGGTTGTCCAGGTCCAGCGTGGTGACCCGGAACATCGCCCCGGCGCCCTCGGCGTCGGAGCCGGTGATGATCGGGGTGTGGACGTAGACGAAGCCGCGCTGCTGGAAAAACTCGTGGATGGCCTGGGCCGCCACGCTGCGCACCCGGAAGGTGGCGGAAAAGAGGTTGGTCCGGGGCCGGAGGTGCTGGATCGTCCGCAGGAACTCCGGGCTGTGGCGCTTGGGCTGGAGGGGATAGTCGGGGGAGCTGGGGCCCTCCACGGCGATGGCGTCGGCCTTCAGCTCAAAGGGCTGGGGCGCGGCGGGGGTGCAGACCAGCGTTCCGTGGACGATCAGGGCGGCGCCGACGTTCTGGCGGGCGATCTCGTCGTAATTGTTCAGACTGCCCCTCTCGAATACGACCTGCAGCGGCTTGAAGCAGCTGCCGTCATTGAGTTCGATGAACCCAAAGTTTTTCATGTCCCGGAGATTCCTGGCCCAGCCGCAGACGGTGATCTGCTGCCCGTCAAAGGCGGCGGCGTCAGCGTAGATCCCGGAGATTTTCTGATGCTTCATATTGGCACCTGTCCTTTCTTCGCGCACGGAATGATGCGCTCATATTTCCGGCGGATGCAAACCGCCGTGAGAACTTATTATAAGCGCGTCGGGGGGAGATTGCAAGGGATTGTTGCGAAAAGAAGGAGAATTGCAGCCGCCGTCCGGGAGTTTCGAAATCATCGCTTGCGCGGATCGATTTCCGAACAGATTTCGGTTTTTGTGTGAGCATTTCGGTTTTTGTTTTGTTCTTGTTCGGTTTTGGAAAGAGAAAGCGAACAGAAACCGAAATCTGTTTGCTGATCGCGATTGATTTTGTTTCTTTTTTATGATATTGTCTATGACAGATTATGAGATCGATTGCAATGAGGCCTTCTGACGGCATCTGCGCAAAGAGAGCGGATTGATTCCAAAGATAAAAAAGAGGAGGGCGGAACCATGACGGAGCTGGAAATAATGCAGCACGCAAAGGACTATCTGGACAAGCTGGC
>JAFYIF010000263.1 GCA_017538775.1 Oscillospiraceae bacterium
TACATCCAGATGACCTGCTTCGACCGGGTCATCGCCCGGGCGAACACGCGCCTGATGCGCATGTCCGGGGGCCAGTATGAGTTGAAGCGCCGCAAAGAGGCGGAGAACAACCGGAGTCAAAGCGGCCTGGAGCTGGACGTGATCGACCATTACAATGGCACAGAACGCAGCGTGAAGACCCTCTCCGGCGGAGAATCCTTCCTGGCCTCCCTCGCCCTGGCCCTGGGCCTCTCCGACGAGATCCAGTCCACAGTAGGCGGGGTCCAGCTGGACGCCATGTTTGTGGACGAGGGCTTCGGCACCCTGAGCGAAGAGGCCCTGGACCAGGCCATGCGGGCGCTGCGCGGCCTTGCGGAGGGCAAGCGGCTGGTGGGCATCATCTCCCATGTGTCCGACCTGAAAAACCGGATCGACCGGCAGATCGTCGTGACAAAAGACCCCAGCGGCGGCAGCCGGGCGACGATCCTGGCCTGAGGGACGGAAGTATCCGCTATTTCTGCTCGATCAGGCTACAAAAGAATCGTATGGTTCAATTGTTATCCCCATAATACTCGCGAATTTGTTGACTTTGGAAAACGACCATGCTATGATGAAAAAAATGATGAAGGAGGGCGAAAATGAAACCATATGCAAGAATTCTGACGGTGGCCGTACTGCTGTGCAGCCTGGTTTTTGCAGCTCTGTCGCGCCCCGCGCAGGCGGATTCCCTCTATGTCAGAAAGATCGTATCGGTGGTCTACGACGACTCCGGCAGTATGAAGTCGGATTCCAACTGGGTGTATGCCAGCTACGCGATGCAGGCCTTCGCCGCGCTGATGAACGAAAACGACCGGCTCTTCATCACCTATATGAGCGAGACGAACGACAACCCCAACTATGATCCCCCGGCTGTCGATTTGAGCAACGAGGGGATACAGGCCTCTGTTGATCGCATCCGGACTCACTTTGCGGAGAGCTGGACCCCATACGCCGCGGTGGAGGCGGCTTTTTCGAAACTCTGCTCCATTCAGGACGACAGTCCCAACACGGAATACTGGCTCGTCATCCTGACGGACGGTCAGTTTCAGGACCTCAACCGCGCCAATCTGTCGGAAGACTTCTTGACCTGGAGTCTTTCCGGCTATGCTGCTACCGTCATGCCGAACGGCTCCACGCCGAAGATCACCTATCTGGCGATCGGGTCCGGCGCGACCTTCCCCGACGACCGGAACACCCAGGGGATTTACGTTTATAAAAGCTCCGGAACAAACGACCTGGTCCATGTCATGTCCGAAATGGCGAACCGCATTTCCGGACGGATGAAACTGACCGCAGGGGATTTGAGAAAAACCGATTCCAATACGCTTCGGCTCCATTCGGACGTTCCGCTGCTGAACATCGCCGTACTCTCTCAACGGAGCGACGTGCGCATTCTTGAGGTGCGCTATGAAGAGGGCGGAACGCTGAATCTCTTCCGCCAGGTATCTGTGGCCTATCCGGAGGGCGTTGGGGGAAGCGAGCCGGTCCGGGCCCAGGCCTGCCTCATCAACAACGGAGACCGCAACATCAATGCGGGGAATTATACCGTCACCTTTGACGGCCCGGTGGACACGAACGACCTGGTGGTCATGTTTGAGCCTGCGCTGGAGCTGCGGATGCGCGTCAGCATCAACGGCATGGACTGCGACGATCTGCGGGAGCTGTCCGGGACCCACGAGGGCGACGTGGTGGATCTGCGCTGCGAACTGTTTGAGATCGGAACGGGGAACGCGGTGTCTCCGGATCTGCTGCCGGAGGGCACCCGCTTTGCGCTGGAAGTGCTGGAAAACGGCATGGCAGCCTCAAGCGACGACACAAGCGATCTGTCCCTGGAGGGCTACACCCTGACGCATACGCCGACCGAATTCCGTGCGGAGATCGAGATCCCGGGCTTGCGCCCGATCCAGTTGGATACTGGCGTCTTCACGCCGGGGAAGCCCATTGTCTATAGCATCGAGGTCGAGCAGCCGGACAACTTCTCCCTCACGATGGACGAGCTCAAAGTCAACAAAGAAAAGATCCGTTTCGTGGTCTATGAAGACGGGCTGCCTGTCCCGGCGGAGCGGATAAAGCAGCTCTCGTTCCGCGTCGAGACGGAGATGCCCGGAAAAGTGGTCTTTGAGCCGGACGGCTCGGTCAGTTTCACCCCGCTCTACCGGGACCCGGTCACCGCAATACCCACCGGCACCGTATCCGTGACCGGCGTCCTGAACGACAGTCACTCCGCTTCCGGCAGCCTCTATGTCAAGCCCGTGGAGTATGAGATCCGCGCACTTGGCCCCACCGCCGCGCAGGTGGACCGCAGAACGCTGGGCGAAGGGGAGGAGGGCTTGCGCTTCGCGCTGTATGCCGACGGAAAGCAGCTGGGCCGTCAGGCAGTGGAGGCGGCGGCGCTGGAACTGGAGTGGAACGCGCCCTACCGCGGCAGACTGGAGCACGAACTGCAGGTGGACGACCTGGGCAACTTCACGCTGATCCCCCGCTTCCGGGGCTGGACGTACTTCATTCCATACCTGATCCCCAGAGGGACCCTGGAGGGACGCGTCGCGTTCCAGGGCGCGGAGGCGTCCGACAGCATGGAACTGACGGGCAGCTGGAAAGACATCGTTCTGAACTATGTGCTTCCCGTCCTGGCGCTGACCTACCTGTTCGGCAGCATTTTCAAAAAACGCTTTGTCTACTCCAACCGGATCTGCACCAACCATGGAAGCGGAAAGGGAATGCTGATTTCCGGCCCGATGAATGGATGGTTCAGCAAGAGTCTGTTCACGCCGCTGGCTTTCGTCCCAATTCTTCCGGACAGCAAGAGCATCGACGGCGTCCGCTTTTATGCCACGGGACGATTCTCATCGCGTCGGTCGATCGGGGTCCATGTCGCAAAGCTGTCTCCAACCTCCGGCGTCCTGAACGGGGGGCAGGACGAGATGCGTCCGCTCAAATTCCGCAAAAGCGAAGTGGACCGGCTGGACGGGAAGCAGAAGCTTGTGCTGAATCCCACGGATACCCTGGTGGTCAGCGCTGACGCCGCGTTATCCGCTTGCGAAGCGTTCCTCTACGTGGAGTGAACAGAATTCACCGTTTCAATCAACACCTGAGAATAAGGAGGAAGATGTTATGGCGATGAAAACCCTCTTGGTCGGGCTCGGGGGCACGGGCTGTGAGATTGTCACCCGTGTGAAGAACCTGATTCAAAACGCGGATGAAAACGTCCAGTTTGTCGGCTTCGATACCGACGGCAGCTGGGGCGGCGTGGATGGGCTGCCGATGGTCTATACCAGCCGGGACATGACTGTCCGCAGCTATCTGCGGGATGTTCCCAACTGGCGGGACTGGTTCCCGGACAACGCCTCGCTGATGCAGCGCAACATGGTCAAAGGCGCCGGACAGGTGCGCACGCTCTCCCGCCTGGCCTTTGCGGAGACTGTGGCTTCCAACCGGCTCGGCCCGCTGCGTGAGGCGATCCGAAACCTCAAAGTGGAACGCGGGGAGATCACCCCCACCAATTTCCGCGTGATGGTGATCTCATCTTTCGCCGGCGGCACCGGTTCCGGCATGTTCATCCAGGCCGCTTTGTTCCTGCGGCAGTTTATCCGCCAGAACTACGGCGGTGAAGTCATCGTCCGCGGCCTGTTCGCGCTGCCGGATCTGTTCATGGATACCAACCCCAGTCCCGTCCAGCAGGAGAGCATGTATGCCAACGCGTATGCCGCCCTGCGCGAACTCAACGCCATCAACATGGCAACGCTGTCGCGTGACCCCGCCGCCGACCAGGTGGACATGAGCATCGACCGGATCTTTGACAGCAAAGAGGACCGTTACCACGCAGAGAAGAAGCCCTTTGACTTTATTTTCCTGGTGGACAACATCAACGCCGAAGGCAAGGTTATGCGCTCCATGGAGGAGTACAAGAACCTCCTGACCACCGCGGCTTACATGCAGGTCTATTCTCCGATGACGGAGGACGGCGACTCCCGGGAGGACAACGCGATCCTGAGCGTGATCGGACACGACGGCAAGCCCCTTTACGGCAGCGTCGGCGCGGCGCGGATCGTCTATCCCTACCGCGACCTGGTGAACTACTGCGGCCTGCGCGCCACGGTCGACTCGGTCAGCGAACTCTGGACGCTGATCGATGTGCAGTACCGGCGTGACGACGCCGAAAACCGGCGGATGATGCAACTGGACCCCTCGGTCAAGCCCCTGGATCGCGGCGAACACTTCCTGGCGACCTTGCAGCAGATGATGGAATCCGGCAACACCCGGCTGAATTTCCTCCACAGGGCGCTGACCAACACCGACGACGACGGCAAGACTACGGACCGCGTCGAAGCCTACTACGAATCGGTCTACAGCTATGTGAGCGACAAGCTGAAGAACGACGAGCAGGTACGAGACAAACGTGACGACACCGGAATCACCGAAAAGCATTTCAAAGAGAAGGCCAGCATCGTCTCCAACGTCACAAAGAACGAAACTGCGTTGAAAGATTATCTGGACACGGTCAACAACCGGATCATGCTGCTGCGCGGCTCCCTCGGTCAGGCGGTTTTTCCCAGCGATCTGAGCAGCGTGTTGGATCCCGACGCAGACTGGAACATTCTCAAATTGCTGCGGATGGGTGGCAGTGTGGCCCATCCTCTGGCCCTGCGGGCGCTGCTCTACAAGCTCCGGGGGATGCTCCAGGAGCAGTATAAAAAGAGCGAAGGGGAAAACGCCGGCCTGATTCAGCGGATCAACCGGTATTTCAGCAAAGAATACGACCTGGTTGAGACGCCTGGCGTGGAGACCGCCGCCATGCGCGCCGCCGACAGCAAGCGCGGCGGCACCCGCTTCCGCGCCGAGTACCTCCAGAAATCCGGAGAACAGAAGAACCGCATCACCCGCTACTGTGAGAGCAAAGTCATTGCAGTGGTGTTCGAGGATGTGTTGAAGCGCCTGAACGCGCTGATCCGCCAGCTGGAACGGCTGTTCGACAGCCTGGGGAGCATCTGCGCGGCGCTGGAGAAGGAAGCGGAGATCCTGGAGAGCAAAAAGCACAGCGACTCCGGTTCTTCTGACTCCTTTGTCTGCGCCAGCCCGGAGTGGAAGCGGGAACTCTATGCCTCTCTGGATTTCAACTGCTCCGACAGCAACGAAAACCATGTCTACGACGCGATCCTCTATACCCTCTACGGCGAGGCCATGAAAGAGCTGGAATACGCCGCGAAAAAGCACATCCTCCGAAAGAAGGGTTCCTCCGCAAAAAAGGAGGAGCAGGAGCGGGTCAGCACGATGGGCACCCTGTTCCGCCAGAGCATTCTGGCCCGCAACACCGGGGATCTGGAGCGCGAATGTGCCGATCAGCTGGACATCGACGTCTTCGCGGCCCTGGCGCAGGATGCGGAGGACGATCCGGGCAGAATGAAGAAACTGCTGAAATCGGCCTACAAGAAGTCCCAGCCCTATCTGAAGACGGATCAGGACCACTGCATCTCCCTGTTGTCCCGAACGGATGAAAATGCGGACGGGGAAGGCTGCGCCTATACCATGGTGTTCTGGGGCATCCACCCCGAGGTGGAGGAGAGCATCATGCAGACCCAGAATCCGGCCAGTCTTCCGGAGTTCTTCCGGGTGGACGACCATGGCTATGCGCCGGAAGTCGTCAGCAACGAGGACTATTCGCGCTATGAGATCTCCTGCTATCAGGCGCTCTACTGCGTCGCGCTGAACGAGGTGCCGAAGTTCGTCGAGACCGGGGACCATTTCGGCGTGTTCTACCAGAACTATGCCAACCGCATCCGCAGCATGACGGAAGAGGGGAGCGCGATCACCCCGCACCTGGACATTCGCTGGCACAGCCGCCGCTATCTCCCGATGATCAGCGGAGAAAAGAACGCCGAGGACGACCGGAACACCGCCCGAGCCATGTGGCTGGCGCTGATCTACAACGGTCTGCCGGACTATCAGGATGAGGAAGGCCGGGCGGTCTACGCAAACTTTGGCCGTGTCGTCGGAAAGAGCATGAAGTTCCAGCAGGACTATCCCCCCTGCGACCTGCGCTTCCAGGGCAAGCCGGTTCAGATCTGGAATCCCTACGAGCTGTTCAAGGCCCTGCAGTACAACGAGCTGGTCCGCGACCGTTTCCTCAAAGTCTTCACGCCTGCTTTTGAAGAGGACCGGATGCGCGGCATGGGCAGCATGGAGTTTGAAGGGCCCCGTGCGCGGACCTTCGCCAAATCTCTCATCAGCGAGGGCTGTTCGGAGCGCAACGCCCTGAACCTGCTGGGGAACTTTGCCGCTCACGCGGACATGCGTGCGGAAGAGCTGAACCTGATGCACAGCGCCTTGACGGAGCTGATCGAACAGTTCACCGAAGGACTCCCTGCGGCCAAACAGGGGGAATTGCGCACGCTGATCTACAACGCGTCCAGTTACGCCGACTCCAAAGAAAAGCGCGACAGGATGACGCGCTACATCCCCTTTGCCTACTGGCAGCTTGCGTAAGGCGAGATTCGGCGCTGCGCAGACTGCATCAGCATGTTCCCTGGCGGTGTCTGAAGATGCCGCCAGGGAATAAAAAAACGGCTTGTGGTCGGAACGCGCCCGCGCATCCCCACAGGCAAAGAGATCGCGCCGTTTTCGTTCGGCGAGAATGGAGCAGGCATGGATACATTTTTTATCAACACTTCCAAGCGCTTCGACAGACGGGCACGTCGCTTTTTGTTTGACGATCTGCGGCAGGACGGGAAGCTGATCGTGTTGGACTACCCCATGGACCGGCTTTCGGCCTGTGCCGGGCACATCGATGCGCTGATTACCCGCAGCCCGGAGCTGGGGGAGCGCTTCCGGCTGCTGGTCTACGTGGACATCGCGGGGCGCAACGAAGCGGGCTTTGCGGAGGAATACGCATCGGCGCTCCAAATTGAGGAAGCGCTGCTGGGGAAACTGGACCTGCATGGCCGTCAGGCCGAACAGGCCATTGTCCTGTTTGGGGAACATTTCATTCGTGACAAAGAATATGCGGAGGGAGAACAGTTCCGGAAGCGAGTGGAAACGGCCTTCTGGGATCTGTTCCCGGTGCCCACCGTGGCGCAGGCCGCGACCCTGCTCGGGGAACTGCGCCACGACAAAAACCTTGCAGCGGACAAGCAAGCATTCGCTCAGACCTTCGCCCAGCGCATGATGCAGCTGGGAGCGTCTGCGACTCTGTCGCGCACCGCGTCCGGCGTGCTGCAGGAACTGGGCGAGACGCTGTGTTCTGACGACACGGCCTCGGACCTGCCTGCGGCGCTCTTCCGTGCTGCGAAGAACCAGCACAGCCACACGAGCCATCCCGCCGTGGCCACGCCGGTACAATATGCCTATGTATGGGTGGACGACGCTTCTTATCACGCGGCCAGCCGTGCGGAGTTTCAGATTATGCTCTTTGTCTACCTCTGTACAGAGGAAGCGCGGATGGACACGCTGCTTGAGCAGTCCGGGGAGAAGCAGTATACGCCCGCAACAGCCTCCATCCCCGACGTGGACTGGGCGGCGCTGGAAGAACACCTGAACGAAAGAGATCAGGTCCTCCGCTTTGAATCGGAGCATCTGGAGGATGGGAACCCCGGGTTCCACCGGTTCCGCAGAGAGCTTCTGGAGGGCGCGATCCATTTCCCATCCAGCGTAAAATCGCCGGAAATCGTCACGATGAAGCCGGTCAAGCGCAGCGTGGCGCGGAAACGGCTGCGTGCGGAAGCCCATCGCCTCTTTGAGGAGATACGGGAAAACGACATGGGCAACCAGGATCTGGTCGAGAAGTTCTTTACAAAGCTGACCGATGAGTACAACAAGACCAAGGACGACAGCCTGGGGCGCATGAACTACATCGACGCTTCGACCCTGGCGGAGAACGACAGCCTGACGGAGGCCTTCATCCGGCGGAGCATGGACGAGGCGGCGGAGGAGATCCTCTCGCGTGAGACGCTGTTGCCGGAAGCACAGAGTTTTAAACCGATCCTGGAAGCGGCGGAGCAACGGATCGCCCGTTCCTTTGACAGCATGAAGCTCGGGCTTCGGCTCATCCTGAGCGGCTTTCTGGCGCTGCTTGCCTTTGGCGTCCCCTATTATCTGATCCAGTACGACGGCGCTTCGCTGGATTACGGCCCCTGGTATTTTGTGGGCACGATGCTGGCGGTGGCCCTGGCGCTCGGTTTGGGTTACGGTCTGTTCACCCGCTTTTGCCGGCGAAAAATCGTCCGGGAACTGGCTGAGCTTTGCGAACGCTTCAACCAGGCGCAGGAGAAGCGGCGGACCGCCATGGAGAGCTTCCGCACGCTGCTGCTGCGACAGATCCCGGCGAACTACTGCCTACAGCGCTATCGGGAGGAGTTTGAGGCCCACCGCGCAGCCAGACGCAGCCGAAACGCGCACATCGCCTACCACAAAAAGGTGATGGAGGACTATCGGGACTTCCTGGCGAAGCTGCGCGAGCAACTGCTTTTGCGGCCAGATGAGGACGTGGGTGAGCAACCGCGCACAGAACCCAGGCTGAATGTGGAAAAAAGCCGCTTCTTCAACAACCATGTCTACTCGATCGTCGATGCGTCGGCGCTGCGGGAGCGGCTGCTGCGATTGAAATCAGAAAAGGAGGTGGAGTGATGGAGTTTCTGCCCTGGCTGTTTCCCCTGACGGGACTCCTGCTGGCTTTCCTGCTGGGCCTGGCCGTCCGCGCCGGGAATCTCAAGCGGGAGCGGCGGCATTTGCAGCTGCCCATGCTGCTGCTGGGTCTGCTGGTGGCAGCGGTCGCCGTACTTGGCGCGTCCCTGCTCACGGACCTGGCCCGCAATCTGCTCGCCATCCCTCTGATCCAGCGCCTCATGAACCTGACTGCGCCGCAGGTGCGCTTGCACGAACTGACGAATCTAGCGGTTCTGGTGGTCTGCAACCTGCTGGTGCTTGCGGGCATGGCGGTGCTCAAGCTGCTGCTTCGGCTGGCGCTCTCTCGCTGGAAGGGCAGGCCGCCCCAGGCGGAAGCGCCGCTTCCGCTGCGAGCCATCTGGTCTTTGATCTACTGCTTCTATGAACGCCGGGAAGAGCGGCTTACGCTGCGGCTCCCCTGGCTCAGCGTGGAGCGGACGCTGCGCTATGGTCTGCGCCTGTTGGCTGTGGCGTTCGGGCTGTTCCTGCTGGCCCTGCACCTTCCGGTCTTCCTGCCCGACGCAGCCTGGGTGCCCGCCGATTTCCTCCGTCGCTGTGCCGATGCGGTCTATGTCTGGCCTGCCGTCTCTTTCGTCTTTGTGAAAGAATTGCAGTGGTATCTGGGCGGCGAGCCGAAGGGCATTCCGTCCGGGAGCTATGCGCGGGCGAACGCGGAAGCGGTGCTGGACTACCAGGCGCTGGAGGAACAGTACCGCCGTCAGTTCCCGGAGCGCTTTGCCGCCAGCTTCTGCGTGGACGCGGCGGAGACGGGCGGCGAAGCGGGCGGAGAAGTCCCCGCGGAGAACAAGGCGGAGGCCGCTCTGGTCGAGCGGCTGAAACATGCCGGACACACGCCGGACCGGGGCTTTTTCATCTGCCTCCAACATCTGATGCGCCGGGAGGACGCCCTGATCAACGCCGCGGTCTTCTCTGAATTCGGAGAATATCTGTTCCAGTACCTGAACCTGCTTCTGGCCCGGGGGGAGAATCTGCTCTTTCTCTGCGCCGACGCGGCCACGGCGCGTCTCGTCCGGGACGGGGTCGAGCAAAAGCTGCGGGAGATCAACGGGCTGCATCCCGTCTGGATCGTCAAGAGCGGCGATATGCTCCATGACACCCTGGATACGGATGTGATGGTGATGACGCCGCAGTTCATTCTGGACGACAGCATCCTGATCGGGCAGAATCATTTCTTCCAGAATCTGTCCATGGTCGTCCTGATGGGCGCGGAGGAGCTGATTGCCCGGGACGGCGCGCTGCTGACCCTGGTGGCCAAACGGCTGGAGCAGGTCCTGCGCGACAAATACCAGCGCCGGACGCCCCAGTACGTCTGTTTTTCCGACAGCATCCCGCCGGAAACCTCCAACGCCGTCAAACAGCTTCTGGACCTCCGCGGCGAACTCTACATCTGTGACGGCGGCCACTCCCGCCGGGACACCCGCCTGATGCTCTGGAACTATGAGGCCGCCCGCACGGAGAAAGACGGCTGCTTCATGGCTCAGGACCGCCTGTTTGTCAACCGGAAGGCGACCTATTGGGGGGTCAGCGTCCCCTTCGCCTGCGTCGCGGTCAAATACGGCGTCCCGGAGATCTGCATCGCCGCTCCCTCCGCGCCCTGTCTGCAAATCACGGACAGTCTGCGGCACAACTTCGATCGGCTCTCCAACTACTTTGGACCGGGGATCACGGCGGCGGACCTGGAACACGCCCTGCACATCCAGAGCTTCCAGACGATCCGTGAGGACGCGGAATTCCTGATCGTGGAGGACGCGCTCTACAACATTCCGCTGACTCTCAGCCGTCTCTGCCGCTTCGGCGGGCCGAATTCCGGCATGATCCATCTGATCTCCAAGCCCTATCTGCTGCGGGACTACTTCGCCGCCAATGCCCAGCGCTTTGTCGGCAGTGACGCGGGGATCAATATGATCGTCCCCGCCCTGGCGGACCGGCGCCAGTCCACCGTCATCCGGCTGCTGTGCGACGCTTCCGGCCAGGGTGTGGAGAGCGAAACGCTCATCACGCTGATCGCTGCGCTGGACCCCACGGCAAAGAACGATCTGCGCCGCGCCCTGGAGGTCTTTCGCACGCTGGCCTTCCCCGAGGAGGACACGGACGGCGCGCTGGAAACCTGCTTCCTGTTCTCCAACAGCTATGTCTTCAACGCCGGGACCGGGGAGTATGACCGCAAAGTCTATATCCGGCTGCGCTGGGACAGCGCCCTTCAGCACTTCCGGGAGGACGCCAGACCCGGCATCCTCAGTCTCAGAGGCATGGAAGAGCGCCTGAGCGTCCCCGCCAACTGTCTCCGGCAGTATTATGTCCCCTCCCAGAACATCGTCCACAACGGACGGCTGTTCGGGATCACCGACATCGACCCGGAGGCGGGCAGACTGACGCTCCGGGAGTCCACCGACCAGCTCAACGCTCCCGTGGACTACATCCAGGTGCGCCGCTATACCCTGGCGGAGACGCCGACCCTGGCCAGGCGCTATCCCGTCCGATACCGCAGGGAGGACGGGCGCTGCACCACCGGCTACGAGGTCGCGCTGTTTGACCGTGCGCACGTCGTCGTGGAGACGCCGGGCTATTTCGCCCTGGACCCCGTCGATCCCACGCTCGATTTGTCCAAAGGCCTCCAGTACTGCCCGCTCGGCGACGCCCGGCAGAAGAAGCAGCGCCGGGACTATCCCCAGACGGTGGCGGCCTCATTCCAAATCAAGGACGTGGGGGAGGACAAGGCCGACCGCGTATCCTTCCTCCTGGCCGTGATGATGAACGAGCTGATGAAGACCGTCTTCCCCTATTCCCACCCCTGCATCGCGGTCTGCCCGGTGCTGAACGACCCCGAGGCCCTGCAAACCGACCCCTTTGCCCGGGCGGTCGCGGAGGCCTATCCGCAGGTGCAGCTCAGCGCGGACTATCCCCACCGCAGCGAGGACGTGGAAGTGCTGATTTTCCAGGACCATCCCAACGACATCGGCCTGATCCGCACCCTGCTCCTGAACGAGCAGTACCCCTTCGGCGCGTTCTTCGACATCCTCTACGATTACCTGCAATGGTACGAAGCGTTCCAGCCGGTGAACAATCTCTCCAACCGCTACCTCTGGTTCGGCGGCGACCAAGCGCCTGACTGTTTCGATTTCGAGACGCTGCGGACCGTCTGCGACGAGTTTGACAGGATGAAGCGCAGCGACTCCATCGTCGTGGACGTGGTCGGCTCCGCCGGACTGTGCAGCTACTGCCACAAAAGCCTCGGCGGCGTCGGCTACACCCGGATGCAGGACCACGCCGGCGCGCATGACCGGCGCATCTGTCCCCGCTGCGCCCGGATGCTGGTCCGCAGTGAAAAAGAACTGTCTGAGCTGTATCAGAAAGCCCGGCGCTACCTCTGCGACAGCTTCCGGATCGCGCTCCCGGATGACATCACGCTGCACTTTGCCACAGCGGAGACCATCCGCCGCAAAATGCGCACCGGCAGCGAACGCAGCGTTCTGGGCTTCGCGGACCTGGGCAAGCGGGAACTCTGGATCGAGTCGGACGGCCCCGCGACCAATGTGATGAGCGTGCTGGTCCACGAGCTGACCCACTTCTGGCAGAAGGAGAACCTGGACACCGACGACCGGGACATCCTGGAAGGCCAGGCCTCCTATGTGGAAGTGCAGTATCTCCGCCACGCCCGGCGAAGGGAACTGGCCGAGTGGAAGGACGCGGAGCTGCGCGGCCGCGACGACCCCTATGGCCGGGGCTACCGCGCCCTCACCGAAGCCCTGCAGGCGCGGGGGGAGACCAACAGCTTCCGCTATCTGCAGGAGCAATCCGGCGGGGATTCCTGAGACCGGCGCCCCCGCCGACAAAAGAAGGAGGAGCCACCGCTCCGGGAGGCATTATGCTGACCCAATACCGTTTGCTTCTGTCCTGCGAATCGCCATTTCCGCCGCGGGCGGAATGGGCCTACCGCCTGTATGCCGTGCTGCTGGACCTGGCTCCGCCGGGCTTCGGCGAGCTGGCCCATCTGGATACCCGGAAGCCGCTGCGCCAGCATCTGCGTCTGCGGGCGGACGGCAGTCTGCTGTGGACGGTCAATCTGCTGGGGGATGTGGGAGAGGCGGCGCTCTCCGGGCCGCTGGAGCGGCTGAAGTGTATCCCCCTGGACGCGCAGACTACGCTCCGGGTCCGGGATCTGCGGCTGCGGCGGGTCCGGGACCTGGAGGACCTGCTCGCGCTGGCCCAGGCGGAGCCGTCGGTCCATCGGCTGTTGTTCTGCACCCCCACCGCCTTCAAGAGCCAAAAGCGCTATCAGACCCGGCCCACAGCCCGGCTCGTGCTGCAAAGCCTGAGCCGCAGCTGGAACGCCTGCGTCCCGGCTCCGCCCCTGCTGGAGGAGGAAGGGAAAGCGCTGGACGAACTGGCCGCCGATCTGCTCCTGCGGGATCCCCAGCTCCGGGACCGGAGCTATTTCCTGAAAGGCAGCACGATCCCCGGCTGCACCGGCAGCATCCTCCTGGAAAACCGCCTGGAGGGCGACCGACGCCTCCGGACCGACGCGCTGCTACTGTTCTCGGAATTCAGCGGCGTCGGCATCAAAACCGCCCTGGGCATGGGCGGGGTCGAGAGAAGACCGGGCTGAGACAGTTTTGTAATATGGATTGAAAAACCCCTCGCATGATGCAGCGATCATGCGGGGGGCTTTTTCGTGTGCGCTTGGGGAAAGAGGCATACGCCGTTCGGAAACGGGGAGGGGATGTGTCTGGATTCCCGTGAGGGGTGTGAAATGCTTCCGCCTCTCGGTTGTCGCAGATTTTGGAGGTCTCAGCGGTCTAAATCCCCGTGAGGGGTGTGGAATGCTTCGGTATTGAAGCAGTGTTAGGCGGAGCAATCGGCCTGTCTAAATCCCCGTGAGGGGTGTGGAATGCTTCACCCGCATCAAAGCCACAGGGAGACTCTGGTGCAATTGTCTAAATCCCCGTGAGGGGTGTGGAATGCTTCTAAAGCCGATCTCAGGGGCGCCAATTTCCAGGAGTCTAAATCCCCGTGAGGGGTGTGGAATGCTTCATGCTTTTCCGATCGTTTCATAGTTCGCCGCGATGTCTAAATCCCCGTGAGGGGTGTGGAATGCTTCTACCTTAGTATTTACGACTATCCGCATCTTGACAGTCTAAATCCCCGTGAGGGGTGTGGAATGCTTCCTCGCGGTGAATATGTTTTACGGTCAGCGTCACGCACGGGTCTAAATCCCCGTGAGGGGTGTGGAA
>JAFYIF010000264.1 GCA_017538775.1 Oscillospiraceae bacterium
CGCCGAGCATGAGTACGGCGTCTATGCCAAGACCGTCAAGAACAACGCCGACGTCAGCGAGGAAGATAAGAAGTATATCTTCGACCAGCTCAAGGCCAACTTCAACGGCGAATGCAGCGAGGTCGGCATGTATCTCTGCATGGCCCGCATCGCGCACCGCGAGGGTTATCCCGAGATCGGCCTTTACTGGGAGAAGGCCGCCTATGAGGAGGCCGAGCACGCCGCCAAGTTCGCCGAGCTGCTGGGCGAGGATCTGGAGCCCAACATGAAGGCCGACACCAAGGCCAACCTGGCCTGGCGCGTGGAGTGCGAGTACGGCGCCACCGCCGGCAAGTTCGAGCTGGCCTCCTGCGCCAAGCGCAACGGCCTGGACGCCATCCACGACACCGTCCACGAAATGGCCCGCGACGAGGCCCGTCACGGCAAGGCCCTGGAGGGTCTGCTGAACCGGTATTTCAAGTAAGACAGGTTTTTCCACAGAAGGGAACGGGGCTGCCCGTTCCCTTCTACTTTCCGCACTCCCGTGAAAGCCTGTTTCGGAATTGTATTGCATTCTCCGTTCCGTTTTGCTATCATTTCTCCAGCGGCTTCAACCGCAGTAATCAGAGAAAAGAGGGAAAAACGCAATGTTTGACAACATCGGAGGCAAAATCAAAGCTCTGGCGAAGATTATCTGCTACATCGGCATCGGCATTGCCGTCATCACCGGCATCGTGCTGATGGCCACGCTGGGCGACGTGCTCGACAGCGGCTTCCTGGCCTTCCTGGTGGGCCTGGTGGCGATCGCTCTGGGCATCCTGGCGGCCTGGGTCGGCAGCTTCGTGCTGTACGGCTACGGCGAGCTGATCGACAGCAACATGAAGATTGCGGAGAACACATCCAAATAAACGCGAAAAAACGCTTCCGGGGCGCTGTTCCCCGGGAGCGTTTTTTCTGGCTGCGGTGTCGTCTTAAGCTTCCCGTCCCGCGATGTACCGCGCCACGTGAATCCCGCTGGCGGAGGCGTGGGAGAGGGAGTGGGTGATGCCGGAGCAGTCGCCGATGACGAAGAGCCCCTCGTGGCAGGTCTGGAGCTGCGCGTCCAGTGCCACTTCCATGTTATAGAACTTGACCTCCACCCCGTAGAGCAGGGTGTCAATGGTGGCGGTGCCGGGGGCGATCTTGTCCAGGGCGTAGAGCATCTCGATGATGCCGTCCAGGATGCGCTTGGGGATGACCAGGCTCAGGTCGCCGGGGGTGGCGTGGAGGGTGGGGACGGTGAAGCAGTCCCGCATCCGCTCCGGGTTGCTGCGGCGGCCCTGGATCAGGTCGCCGAAGCGCTGGACGATGACGCCGCCGCCCAGCATGTTGCTGAGCCGGGCGATGCTCTCGCCGTAGCCGTTGGAGTCCTTGAAGGGCTCGGAGAAGTGCTTGGCCACAAGCAGGGCAAAGTTGGTGTTCTCCGTCTGCCGGGCCGGGTCCTCGTAGCTGTGGCCGTTCACGGTGACGATGCCGTTGGTGTTCTCCGTCACCACCGCGCCCCGGGGGTTCATGCAGAAGGTCCGCACCAGGTCGCCGTATTTCTCCGTGCGGTAGACGATCTTGCTCTCGTACAGCTCGTCGGTCAGGTGGGAGAAGACCTCGTAGGGCAGTTCCACCCGCACGCCGATGTCCACCCGGTTGCTCTTCGTGGCGATGTGCAGGGCCTTGCAGACCCCCTGCATCCATTTGCTGCCGCTGCGCCCGGCGGAGATGATGCAGCGCGGCGCCACAAAGGACTCGCCCCCCGCCGTGACCCGGTAGCCGCCTTCCAGCTTCTCCACGGTGTTCACGGTGGTGTGGAAGCGAAATTCCACCTGCTCCGCCAGCTCGTTGTAGAGGTTTTCCAACACCACATAGTTGATGTCCGTCCCCAGGTGCCGCACGCTGGCGTCCAGCAGGTGCAGCCCGTGGCTGAGGCATTCCTTTTTCAGTCGGGTGTTGGCGGTGGAATAGAGCTTGGTGCCCGCGCCCCCGTGGGAGAGGTTGATGTCGTCCACATAGCGCATCAGCTCCAAAGCCCGCTGCTTGCCGATCAGCTCATGCAGGGTGCCGCCGAACTCGTTGGTGATGTTGTACTTGCCGTCGGAGAAGGCCCCGGCCCCGCCGAAGCCGTTCATAATGGAGCAGGGCGTGCAGCCGATGCAGCTCTTGATTTTTTTCCCGTCGATGGGGCAGCGCCGCCGGTCCAGCGGATGCCCCGCCTCCAAAATCAGCAGCTTCAGCTCCGGCGCCAGCCGCCGCAGCTCATAGGCGGAGAAGATGCCCCCCGGCCCCGCGCCGATGATGATCACGTCATAGCTCATTCGTCAAACCTCGATTTCTGTATTCTCATCGGGGATTAAGATTGGTATTCAAATTCCAGATCATAGATGCTCACGGTGTCCCCGTCCTGGATGCCCAGCTCCTCCAGCTGCCGGAAGACCCCCGCCTCCCGCAGCACCCGGTCGAAGTACAATCGGCTCTCATAGTCCCCCAGGTTGACCCGGGCCAGCAGACTTTGCAGCCAGGGGCCCTCCACGGACCAGTAGTCCGCGTCCAGCTTCCGGTACTCCAGGGCCCCGCTGGTGTCCACCTGGGGCAGGGGGGCCACATAGTCGGCCTCATAGCGCCGGATGGGGGGCAGCTCCGCCAGCATCCCGGCGGCGGCCAGCATCAGCTCCCGGGTGCCCTGGCTCGTGGCAGCGGACATCTCAAAAAAGCGAAAGCCCTGGGCCTCCACGTGGCGCCTGAGCCGCTCCAGCCCCGCCCGGTCCTCCGGCGGGAGCAGGTCGCACTTGTTGGCCACCACCAGCTGGGGCCGCTCCGCCAGCTCCGGGGAATACTGCCGCAGCTCGGTGTTGATGGTCTCGAAGTCCTCCACCGGGTCCCGGCCCTCGCTGCCCGCCGCGTCGATCAGGTGGATCAGCAGGCGGCAGCGGTCGATGTGGCGGAGGAAGTCGTGTCCCAGCCCCGCGCCCTCGCTGGCCCCCTCGATGATGCCGGGAATGTCCGCCATCACGAAGCTCGCGCCCTCCCGGACGTAGACCACGCCCAGGTTGGGGAAGAGGGTGGTGAAGTGGTAGTTGGCGATTTTTGGATGGGCCTTGCTGACCACGGAGAGCAGGGTGCTTTTGCCCACGTTGGGGAAGCCGATCAGCCCCACGTCCGCCAGCAGCTTCAGCTCCAGCACGATCTCCCGGTCCTCCCCGGGCAGCCCCGGCTTGGCGAAGCGGGGCACCTGCCGGGTGGGTGTGGCGAAGTGCTGGTTGCCCCAGCCGCCCTTCCCGCCTTTCGCCACGACGAAGGGGGCGTCGTCGCTCATGTCGTGGAGGATGCCGCCGGTGGCCCGGTCCCGGAGCAGGGTGCCCCGGGGGACCTTGATGGTCAGGCTCTCTCCGTCGCGGCCGGAGCAGCGCTTGCCCTGGCCGTTCATGCCGTTGCCCGCCACATACTTCCGCTTGTAGCGGAAGTCCATCAGCGTGCTCATGTGGTCGTCCACGACGCAGACGATGTCCCCACCGCGCCCGCCGTCGCCCCCGTCGGGACCCCCGGCGGCCACATATTTTTCCCGGTGGAAGGCCACCGCGCCGTCGCCCCCGCGCCCGGCGGTGACGCGGATGGTGGCTTTGTCAATGAAGGATGAAGCCATTACAGCACCTCATGTCGTAAATCAAATCGGAAGACGCAGACGCGCTCCAGGCCATGCTCGCGTATATCGTTGTTCTCCGGCAGTTCTGCGATCTCCAGCAGCTCGCCGCCCAGCCGTTCGCAGGTGCGGCGGGAGGAGAGATTCTCAGGATCGCAGGTGATATAGACATATTCCATACCATGCGCCGCCGCCAGGCGGAACAGAATGCGGCAAGCCTGCTCAGCGTAACGGTGGCCCCGGTGGGGTTCGTCGATCCCATAGCCGATGTGCCCGCCGTAATAGATCCGCCGGATATAGCCGACGCGGAGCGTGCATTCTCCGAGCCTTTCGCCTGTGCGCGTACAGATGTCAAAGTGATAGCTGGGCACCTTCTGCCGTTCCGGGGGCGCGTCGGTGACTGCGTCGGTGAACCGTGTCAGCACCAGCATGAGCGCGTCGGAGCTGAGCAGGGAAGTATCGGAAAAACGCATGGATACCGCCTCCTTTCTCATAGAAAGAGCCCGGACGATCTGTCCGGGCTCGAAAGCTCATCTCGTTACTGCGCCAGCTCGTAGACAGAGACCTTCTTGCGGTCCTTGCCCAGACGCTCAAACTTCACGTTGCCGTCCACAAGGGCGAACAGCGTGTCATCCTTGCCCTTGCCCACATTGGTGCCGGGGTGGATCTTGGTGCCGCGCTGTCTGACGAGGATGTTACCGGCCAGGACGAACTGACCGTCGGCTCTTTTGGGACCCAGACGCTTGGACTCGCTGTCGCGGCCGTTCTTGGTGGAACCCATTCCTTTCTTGTGTGCCATTGTGCTTTACACCTCCTCTGTGTCATTCGATAAACGCGGTACAGGCTCATGCGTGGATGGCTTCGATCTGCACCTTGGTATAGGGCTGTCTGTGGCCCTGCGTGCGGCGATAGCCCTTCTTGGGCTTCATCTTGTAGACGCGGATCTTGCGGCTTCTGCCGTTCTTCTCAACCTTGGCGGTCACGGTCGCCCCGTCCAGCACGGGAGCGCCGAAGCGGGCGGCCTCGCCGTCCACGACGGCCAGCACCTGGTCGAAGGTCACGCTGTCGCCGGCCTCGGCGTCCAGCTTCTCGATAAAGAGCACGTCACCCTCGGCAACACGGTACTGCTTGCCTCCGGTCACGATGATCGCGGTTTTGCTCATTCCTGTTGCACCTGCCTTTCTGTTGCAGACTCGCTCTCAAGGCGGCCCCGCCCCGGGCGGGACGCTTTGCGGCCTTTTCAATGCGGCCCAAATAATCTATCACGAACAAGGGGGGATGTCAAGCATTTTTTCCAGAGAAAACGCAAAAATCCGGGGCATACCCGGGCCGAAAAAGACCCGCGCAGGCCGGATGCTCCGGACCGGTGCGGGTCTCTAACTTGCTCTGTCAGCTCAGGGGCGGGCTCACCAGCGGATGTCCTCCAGCTTGGCGGTCCAGCGCTCGTGGAAGCCGTCGGCCTTGCGCTGATAGCTGTGGTTGTTCGCGGCCTCCTGCACGTCCAGGTAGTACCATTCGGCGCTGTCCTGGTTGTCCGGGAACTGGTTCATGCCCTCCACCAGGTCGGAGGCCTTCTCCGGCTGGCGGCCCAGCATCCGGTTCACCATGGCGAAGGTCTCCGCCCGGGTGATCTCCGTGTCGGGCCGGAAGCTGCCGTCTTCATAGCCCTTGATCCAGCCGTTTTTGTACGCCTGGGCAATGCTGGCATAGGCCCAGTGGCCCTCCACGTCGTGAAAGGGGGCTTCGCCGCCGGAGGCGCGCACAAAGCGGGTGATGATGGCCGTCAGCTCCGCCCGGGTGATGGGCCGGTCGGGATAGAACTTCCCGTCCGGGTAGCCCCGGAGGATGTCCGCGCCCGTCAGCGTGGAGACGGCGGTGTGGAACCAGTCGGCGTCCGCCACGTCGGGGAAAGCGTTGGTCTCCGCCTGATACCGTGCGCGGCTGTCCTCGGTCAGCAGGCGGTAGAAGATGACCGCAACCTCGGCCCGGGTGATCCCGGCTCCGGGATGGATGCTGCCGTCGGGATAGCCGACGACGTAGTTCGGATGCAGTTTCGTCTCCAGCTCCGGGCCGACCCAGTCCGGCGCGGTGTAGACCGGTCTGGCGGGCTGCGGGGCGGCCAGCTTTTCCCAGAGGGCGGTCAGGGTGACGCTGGCGGAGACGGTGTAGGCCCCGGCGGGATAGGTGGCGCTGCCGTCGGTCCAGCCCACGAAGACATAGCCGCTGCGGCTGGGCGTGGGGAGCGTGACGGTGGAATCGGCGGCATAGGGGCCGCTCAGGTCCTGATCCGCGGAGAGGACGCCGCCGTTGGGCAGCAGCGTCAGGTCCACCCGCTGGGCCCAGCGGGCGGTGAGCACCTCGTCCTGCAAGATGGTGTAGCTCGCGCCCGCCGGATAAATCCCGTCAGAACCGATCCAGCCGCCGAACAGATAGCCCTCCTTTTCCGCGCCGGGCAGGGTCAGTACGGTGCCCTTGGGGTAGACGCCGCTGATGTCCTCGCCCAATATCGCGCCGCCGTCGGCGTCCAGCGTGAGGCGGACATCGCCCTCCGGCTCCTGAGGGCCGCTGCCGCTGACGTAGATGATGGCGGTCACCAGCGCCAGGTTCACCTTCGCCGGGTCGCTTACGGTGTAGGAGAAGGTGCAGACGCTCAGGGGGTTGTCGATCGTCATCCCGACCTGGGCCAGATCGTAGTAGGTCACGCCGGTCAGGTCCCCGTCGAAGAAGCTGTTTTTCGTCACGCCGACGCCCTCGGCAAAGCCGACGCCGTCGTCGTTGTAGTCCAGTCCCGTGCTTTTCAGCTTGAACTCCAGACCGTAGATCCCGTACTCCCCTTCGATGTCGGTCCGGGTAAGGCTGATGCGGATGTAGACCGGATCTCCCGCCTGCAAGGTGCGCAGATTGGCGATTTCCTCCCCGGCGGCGTTGCGGACGGACAGGGTATAGCGGAGGGCCGGGGTCCCGTCCGCCAGGGCGGGTTGACACAGCGCCAGCAGCAGCGCGGCGGCCAGGAGCAGGGGCAGGGTGCGTTTCAAATGTTTCAAGGGGATCTCCTCCCTTCTTGTGATGCATCGCCGACGGGCGAAGCTTCGCCCGTCGGCGATGCATCACAAGAAGGGAGGAGATCCCCTTGAAACATTTGAAACGCACCCTGCCCC
>JAFYIF010000265.1 GCA_017538775.1 Oscillospiraceae bacterium
GCCCTCAGCGTGGACGTGACCGTGGCCATGAGCGACGAGTTCGCGCCCTTCGTGCGTCCCAACCAGTACGTCAACTACAACACCGACAGCGCGGTGGTGAAGAAGGCCGCCGAGATCTGCGCCGGCGTCACCGAGAACCTGCAGAAGGTGGACAAGGTCTACACCTGGGTCATCAACAAGATCAGCTATGACTACGACAAGGCTGCCACCGTGCAGAGCGGCTATGTTCCCAACGTGGACGAGATCCTCTCCTCCCGGAAGGGCATCTGCTTTGACTACGCCGCGCTGATGAGCGCCATGCTGCGCTCCCAGGGCGTCCCCGTGAAGCTGGTCGTGGGCTACACCGGCGATGTCTACCACGCCTGGATCTCCGTCTACAGCGAGAAGGAAGGCTGGGTCGAGGGCAAGATCTACTTCAACGGCAAGGAGTGGAAGCTGATGGATCCCACCTTCGCCTCCGGCGGCAAGGGCAGCAGCGAGGTGCAGAACTACATCGGCAACGGCGCCAACTACACATCCAAGTATCTTTACTGATCGGAGGAAACGGACTTGAGCAGAGCGACCAGCGTTTCGGAGCAATATCTGCCGCTGTTCTGTCATGAGCTGCATCAGCTCTACCGCGCGGGCATCACCCCGGCGGAGGGCCTGCAGCTGCTGCGGGAGGAGGAGCGCGACCCGAAGGTCCTGTCCTGGCTGGAGGGACTTTGCAGCGCTACGGAGATGGGAACGCCTCTGGGTCAGGCGCTGCGCGAGTCCGGCGTCTTCCCGGACTACTTCTCCGACATGATCGGCCTGGCGGAGCAGACCGGGCGGATGGAAGATGTGCTGCTGGCGCTCCAGCGGCACTATGAACGGAAAAACCGGATGCGGTCCGATATCCGCAACGCCGCCACGGTGCCCGCCGTGCTGCTGGTGGTCATGCTGGCTGTGGTCATTCTGCTGATCACCCAGGTGCTCCCGGTGTTCGACCGGGTGCTGGCCCAGCTGGGCGTGCGCATGGGCGGCGTGGCCGCCGGGATGATGGAACTGGGCGGCGCGATCTCCAAGGCGGGCGCCTGGATCGGCGCGGTCCTGGGCGTCATCGCCCTGGCCGTCCTGGTGGTGGCCCTGGTCCCCGGGCTGCGCAAGCGCTTCACGGCCGCCTTCACCCGCCGCTTCGGCGGGCGCGGCCTGCTGGGGCAGATGGCGGTCTCCCGCTTCGCCTCCTCCATGTCCATGGCCACGGCCAGCGGCATGAGCATGGACGAAGCGGTGGAGCTCTCCGCCCGGCTCTGCGCCGGGGCGAAGGAGATCGACGAGAAGACCGCCAAGTGCCGGGAACTGATCGAGTCCGGCAGCACCCCGGCGGACGCCCTCTCCGAGAGCGGGCTGTTCTCCGGGCGCGACAGCCGCCTGCTGAAGCTGGCGGAGCGCACCGGCAGCCTCAGCGAGACGCTGGAGCAGCTGGCCGCCCGGCAGGAGGAGGAGAGCCTGCGCCGCATCGACCGGCTGGTGGGCTCCATCGAGCCGGGCATCGTGCTGGTGACCAGCGTGCTGGCGGGCGTCATCCTGCTGAGCGTCATGCTCCCGATGATGGGCCTGCTGTCCGGGATCGGTTGAGTCATGAAGCGGGAAAAGCGTTGGAGCGGCGTGCTGTCCGCCGTGTTGGGCGTGGCGCTGTTCGCCGGCGTGGCGATCTGGATGCTGTCCGGCGTCCGGGCCGCGTCGGAGGCCAGCGAGCAGGAGGGCTTTCGCCAGGCGGAGCTGAGCGTCCGTCAGGCCGCCGTCAGCATCTATGCGCTGGAGGGCGCCTATCCGGAGAGCTATGAGGCCCTGCGGCAGCGCAGCGGCATCGCCATTGACGAGGAGAAATACGCCGTGGTGTACGAAATTTTTGCATCCAATATCATGCCGGAGATCACCGTGGTCCGGCGCAATCCATGAAGCGCCGGAGCGGTGCGGGGGCGGCTGCCACGCTGGTGGCGGCCTGCCTCTTCGGCGCGGCGCTGCTGCTGAGTCTGCTGTCCTCCGTGGCGGTCTACCGCCAGGTGCAGGAGCGCACGGACCGCAGCGGCGACCGCCGCCTGGGACTCAGCTATATCACGGCCAAGCTCCACTCCTATGACGCGGAGGGCACGGTCCGCGCCGGGGACTTCTTCGGCCTGGACGCGGTCTACCTGTCCGAGCAGGAGGGCGGCGTGTCCTACGAGACCGTCCTCTACGTCTACGACGGCTGGCTGCGGGAGCTGTTCTTTGAAAAGGGCTACGAGCTGGAGCCCCAGGACGGGGAGCGCATCACCGAGGCCGAGAGCCTCCGCGTGCGCGCAGTGGGCCGTCTGCTGGAGCTGGACTATGTGGACGGCAACGGCGAGAGCGGCAGGGCAAATGTCTATGTAAGGAGCGGTGACTGAGGATGGAGGAGCGGGTTCGACCCACAAAATCCGGCCTGTTTGCGATCGAGCTGCTGATCGCCGTGGGCGTGTTCGTGTTCTGCGCGGTGGTCTGTCTGGGCGTCTTCGCCCGGGCGGAGCTGGAGAGCCGGGACAGCGCCGAGCTGGAACTGGCGATGAACGCGGCGCGCAACGCGGCGGAGTGCTTCAAGGCCGCCGGCGGCGACGTGGCCGAGGCCGCGGACCTCTGCGGCGGCGCCGTCCAGGACGGCGCGCTGGAGTGGGAAGTGGCGGACGGGCTGCTGCTGCGCCTGGTCCCCAGCGCCGCTGAGGGCTACGCCACGGGCGAGCTGTCCGTGGCCCGGGGCGAGACGGAGCTGCTGCGCTGGACCGTGGCGGCACTGGAGGTGCAGCCATGAAGCGCGGGGGACAGATCAGCGGCGTGGTCTCTCTGGTCACGTTTTTCTGCGCCCTCTGTCTGGCGGTCTTCGCGGTGCTGACTTTGTCCACGGCGAACCGGGAGCACAGCCTGACCCGGCTGGCGGAGGAGCGGGCGGCGGCTTACTATCAGGCCGACCGTCAGGCGGTGGAGGCGGTGGCCGCCATGGCCGACACGCCGCTGGCCGAGGGCGAGGAGTCCGGCCTGGCTTTCCCCGTGGGGGACGACCTCCTGCTGGAGGTGGTGCTGCGGGGCGAGGGCGGCCAAAACCGCGTCGTGCGCTGGCAGACCGTCTTCCGGGGCGACTGGAAGCCGGATGAGACCATCAAAGTATGGGACGGGGAATGATATGGCACACATTTTGACTTATCTCGAACAGGCGGTCAAGGAAAACGCCGCCGACCTCTTTCTGATCGCCGGCAAGGAGATCAGCATCAAAGGCACCGGCGGGATGCGGGCCCTGACGGAAGGACGCCTCAGCACGGAGGACTCCGAGCGCCTGGTGCGGGAGATCTATGAGCTGGCAAAGCGCGAGCTGCCGGAGCGCCTGAGCCGCTGGGACGACGACTTCGCCCTCTCCGTGGCGAATCTGGCGCGCTTTCGCATCAACGTGTTCCAGCAGCGCGGCTCCCTGGCCTCGGTCATCCGCGTGGTCCACTTCGGCATCCCCGACTGGCAGAAGATGGGCCTGACGCCGGAGATTTTGAAGATCTCCGAAAAGACCCGCGGCCTGGTCCTGGTGACCGGCCCGGCGGGCAGCGGCAAGAGCACCACCCTGGCCTGCGTGGTGGACGCCATCAACCGCAACCGCTGCGCCCACATCATCACCATCGAGGACCCCATCGAGTATCTGCACCGCAACCAGAAGAGCATCGTCAGCCAGCGGGAGCTGAACATGGACACCGGCAGCTACGTCACGGCCCTGCGCGCCAGTCTGCGCCAGGCCCCGGACGTGATCCTGGTGGGCGAGATGCGCGACCCGGACACCATCCAGATCGCCATGACCGCCGCCGAGACCGGCCATCTGGTCATCTCCACCCTGCACACCGTGGGCGCGGTGAACACCATCGACCGCATCATCGACGTGTTTCCCCCGGCCCAGCAGACGCAGATCCGGGTCCAGCTCTCCCAGGAGCTGAAAACCGTGGTGTCCCAGCAGCTTTTGCCCACCGTGGACGGCGTGCGGGCCCCGGCCTTTGAGATCATGCACCTGAACAACGCGGTGCGGGCCATGGTGCGCGACAGCCGCATCCACCAGATCGACTCCGTCATCCAGACCAGCTCCGCCGAGGGCATGATCGGCATGGACGAGTCCATCCTCCGGCTGTACAAGGCCAAGCGCATCACCCGTGAGACGGCGCTGCACTTTGCGATGAATCCGGACACGCTGCAGCGGAAGCTGATTTGAACAAAAAAGGGAACGATCGACCCCTCCCCGCTATGCGCCGGGAGGGGTCTTCCATCGTATGCGCCAAAGAGGGAGGCAAGGGATATGCTGAATACCACGCTCTGCTACATCGAGCAGGGGGACGCCTGGCTGCTGCTGCACCGGGTGAAGAAGGAGGGGGACCTGAACCGGGACAAGTGGATCGGCCCCGGCGGGAAGCTGGAGGAGGACGAGAGCCCGGAGGAGGGGATGCTGCGGGAGGTGCTGGAGGAGACCGGCCTTAGGCTGACGCGCTGGCGCTACCGGGGCCTGGTCACCTTCGTCAGCGACAAGTGGGAAGGGGAGTACATGCACCTGTTCACCGCCGACGCCTTCACCGGGACCCTCTCCGACTGCGACGAGGGGACCCTGGAGTGGGTGCCCAAGGCGGACTTCGTCCGGCTTCCCCAGTGGGAGGGGGATCGGATCTTCCTGCGGCTGCTGGAAGCGGGCGCGCCCTTTTTCTCCCTCAAGCTGTGCTATGAAGGGGAGCGGCTGGTCCGCGCCGTCCTGAACGGGGAGGACCTCAGGCCATGAGCGGGGGCCGGGAGCTGCGCTACATCGCCCGCATCCGCAGCGACTTTTCCAGCAAGTTCGGCGTCCCCCGCCAAAGCGGGCTGGTGGAGGCGCTGAGGGCGGAAGTGGTCTTCGAGCCGGAGTACCGGGACCCGGAGGCCCTGCGGGGCATCGAGGGCTTTTCCCATCTCTGGCTGATCTGGGAGTTCTCCCAGGCCGTGCGGGACACCTGGTCCCCCACGGTGCGCCCGCCCCGGCTGGGGGGCAACCGGCGCATGGGGGTCTTTGCCACACGCTCCCCCTTCCGGCCCAACCCCCTGGGCCTGAGCTGCGTGCGTCTGCTGGGGCGCACGGAGGCCGGGGGGCTGCTGGTGGCCGGGGCGGACCTGGTGGACGGGACGCCGATCTTCGACATCAAGCCCTATGTACCCTACGCCGACGCCCACCCGGAGGCCCTGGGGGGCTTCGCGCCCGAGGCCCCGGAGAAGCTGGCGGTGGACTGTCCCGCCGCGCTGCTGGAGCGGCTGCCGGAAGAGAAACGGGCGGGGCTCCTGGGCGTGCTGGCCCAGGACCCCCGTCCCGGCTATCAGAGAGACCCGGAGCGGGTCTACGGCTTCCCCTTCGCCGGTTTCCAGGTCCGCTTCACCGTGGCTGACCGGCAGTTGCGGGTGGTGGAACTCCAGGCCCTCAGCTCCGACGGGAGCCGGAACTGATGTCGCTGAGGGCGCTGGCCGCCTCCATGTCGCAGTTGCCGTCCCGGGCCAGGTCGCAGAGGCTGAGGAAGCCCACCAGCCGCCCGGAGTTCAGGACCGGCAGCCGCCGCACCTGCTCCCGGCTCATCTGCTGCGCCGCCTGGCGCACGTCCTCCAGCGGTTCGGTGGTCAGCACTCCCCGGCTCATGATCTCCCCGACGGTGACGTGGGCGGGGTCCGCCCCGGCGGCCACGCAGCGCAGCACGATGTCCCGATCCGTGACGATGCCCCGCAGCCGCCGCTCCCCGTCGCAGACCGGCAGCGCCCCCACATTGCTGCTTTTCAGCAAGCGCGCCGCCGCCGTCACCGGTTCGCCCGGATGGATGCAGATCACCTGATTGCTCATCACATCGCTGACTTTCATCAGTAAAAACGCCTCCCCTTGGTAACAGGATACCATTAGTATCCCCGGGGAGGCGGAAGTTTATGCTGAAGAATGAAAAATGGTTCGTATTCCTCCGTACAGGTTTCCGGTCGGCTGCATCCAAACCGCTCAGACCAGAAACTAATTTTTCATTCTTAAGTTTTAAGCCTTAAGTATTCATTATGAACCCCGCCAGTCCCGGCCCCACGGCCCTTCCGAAATGCTCCGCGGCCAGCACCGCTTCGCTGAGGCTGTTCCCGGTGGAGCCCACCTCCAGGATCAGGCTGCCGGGGGAGAGCTGCTGGTTGTAGCGCTCCGGGACGATCTCCAGCGGGCGCATCAGGCCGGGGCAGCGGGCCTCGGCTGTGCGCTGGAGCCAGAGGCCCAGCTTGAGGTTTTCCCGCCAGTTGGGGTGGCTCAGGCCGTTGGCCCCGGTGCCCACCAGCAGCATGACCTGGGCGCAGGGCGTGCCGTCCAGCACGGCCCGGGTGCGGTAGACCACGTCGCCGCTGCCGATGGCGTCCCGGTGCAGGTCGATGACGATGCGCAGGCTGGGGTACTCGCTCAGCCAGCGCTCCACCGCCGCGCCGGAGCGGGAGTAGGAGCCGGTGTAGCTGGGGTAGTCGTAGATCTCCCGGTCGTGGAGCACCGTCAGGCCGCTCTCCTCCAGCGCCGCGGCCAGGGCGTCGCCCACGCGGATGACGCTCTGGGTCTTGTCCTCCGTGCGGTAGGGGTCGGAGGCCACATAGCGGTCCGTCCCGTCCGGGGTGTAGGCCTCGCTGGAGTGGGTGTGGAGGATGAGGACCTGGGGCGCGTCCGGCGTCAGGCGCAGGTCCAGCGCCTCCCGCTCCAGGGCGGCCAGGTCGATGTTCCAGCCGGAGCGGTCGTGGACGGCCACCGGCTCGCTCAGGTCCGCCGCCACGGGTTCCGGTGTCGGGGCGGACTCCCCGGCGCTTTCGGCCTCTTCCGGGCGGACATTTTGCGTCACCGTCACGGGCCGCAGCGCCGGGGCGGCGGACTCC
>JAFYIF010000266.1 GCA_017538775.1 Oscillospiraceae bacterium
CGTTTCAGGTCGGACTTATTTCTGAGCAGGAAGTGGAAGCGGCATTTCAAAGAATCAGAACTGCCAATCGCCGCATCAGCGACCGATTAATCCAGGACGCTCTGGACATCATGCGCGGCTGACCACGGTTTGACCACAAAAACCGCGAAAGCACAGGATAATCTTATAGATGAAAGGCAGGCGGGTAATTTCGATAAAATTACCTGCCTTTAAATTAAATGCTTGTTTGAATCGAATTTTACACGTTTCCATGAAATAGGAACGATACGACTTTTGATCGCGTCCGTTCGACGCCTTTCGTGGAACTGTCTGTTTCCCTTCCCCCCGGATACCCGCGATTTTTCCCTCCTCCGCAAGCCCCGGAGGGCTTGATGTTTCGCCGCCGGGGTGCTATACTGTCCCTGATCATAAGATTCCGGCGCGGCGCGCCGGGCGGATACACCAACGAAAGAGAGGAATCGACCATGTTCTGCTCTCAGTGCGGCAATCAGGTGGAGGACACCGCGAACTTCTGCTCCCGCTGCGGCAGCCGCCTTACGCGGCCCCAGGGAGGGGTCTCCTCCTTTCCCCAGGGGGCGTCTGTGCCCTTTCCCCAGAGCGCGCCCGTGAACCCCTTTTCCAGAGGCGCGTCTCTCACCACCCCCTTCAACACCCCGGTGTCCAATCCCATGTTCCGCAGCAAGCGGGATGAGATCCACACGGCCCTCTGCGACTATCTGCGCCGGGCGCCCACGCTGGCGGGCCTGACCCTCAACTTTGGTCCGCTGGAGAATTACGAGGAAGGGCAGGACGGGAAGATCTACTGCGAGCTGGTGGTCACCACCCACAACGCCCTGGGCCAGACCGGGAAGATCCGCTACGGCACGGTGGTGAAGGAGGTCCAGGCCGACGGCAACGTGGTCTTCCAGGTCCCCGGCCCCCAGCGCATCACCGCCCTTTATCCCGCCGCCACCTGCAAGCTGATGATGGGCTTCCGCAGCCGCTGAACCGGCCCGACGCAACGCATACCGCCCTCCGCCGGGCGGTATGTCCGCATTCCGGGGGCTTTTCCGGGGACGAGCGGAAAGAAATGCAGGTTTTCCCGGACAAAAGCAAATATTCATCATTGCAATCCCCCGACAGAGATGCTATACTTTATCATATCGTATGCTCCGGCGGTCCCCCTTTGGGCGCTGCGTGCGCGGGACCCTGGGGCAAAGGAGGAATGCAGATGCGAAGAACATGGTTCATACCGCTTCTGGCCGTGGCGCTGCTGCTGAGTCTGGCGCTGCCCGCGCTGGCGGCGGACGCGCAAGTGCGCGTCACCGGACCGGAGACCGCCCCCCGGGCGGGGGACAGCTTTGACCTGACGCTGGAGCTGCGGGACAACCCCGGCTGCTGTCTGATCGACATCTGCCTGGACTTCCCGGCGGAGGCGCTGCGCTGCACCGGCATCAGCGAAGGCCCGGTCTTGCAGGGGATGCTGAGCGTCACGAATCCCGACGCGCCCAGCGGCGCGATCGTGACGGGCATTCAGGCCGAGCCGCTGGAAGAAGACGGCGTCATCGCGGTGCTGCATTTCACGGCGCTGCGGGACCTGGACGGGACGGAGTTCACGCTGACGAAGGTCAAGGTCGGCGACTTTGACGGCGCGCCGCTGCCGCTGACGGTGCTGGGGCCGGAGCCTTACGCCGCGCCGCCCGAGGAAACGGAACCGCCGGATGAAAGCGAGCCGCCGGTGGAGACCGAGCCGCCGGAAGAGACCGGGCAGCCCGGACCCACCGAAACGCCGGAACCCACCGAGCCGCCGCAGGAGAGCGAACCGCCGGTCACCCCGACGCCGGAACCCCGGCCGGTGCCGGAGTTCCCGGACATCGCCGGGCACTGGGGGGAGGAGATGATCCGCCGGGCCGCCCAGATGGGGCTGTTCCGCGGCTATGCCGACGGCAGCTTCGGGCCGGACGAGCCCGTGACCCGCGCCCAGTTCCTGGCGGTGCTCTACCGCCTGGCCGGGTCCCCGGAGACCGGGGGAGCGGTCCCCTTCACGGATGTGGGGACGCTGCCGGAGGAATTCCGGGCGGCCATCGCCTGGGGCTACGCGGCGGGCTTTGTCCAGGGCAGGAGCGAGACGGTCTTCGACCCCGGCGCGCCCCTCACCCGGCAGGAGGCACTGAAGCTGCTCTTCGCCTGGAACGGCGGCCAGAGCGGCGCGGAGACGCTGTTCACCGCCTTTTATGACGACGCCTACACCGACAGCGGGTCCATCGCGGCCTGGGCCAGGCCCGCCATGTACTGGGGCGTCTATCACGGACTCATCAAGGGCACCAGCAAAACCACGCTGAGTCCCCGGAGTCCCGCAAGCAGGGCACAATTGGCAACGATCCTTGTCAATTATGCGGATAAAAGATGAAATCTGAGAGGACAAAGGAGGAGAACACATGAAGAAACTGCTGCGCATCTGCGGCGCAGTCCTGGCGCTCGCGCTGCTGCTGGGCGTGACCGCGCTGGCAGCCGCTCCCCCGGAGGGGCCCGGCATCTACGGCATCACGCTGGAGCCGGACTACGCCGGTATCCCGTACAAGGTGCTCCGGGCGACGGAGAGCGGCGAATATGACCCGGGCATCGCCAAAGTGGAAGCGGAGATCGACGGCGGCGTCGTCGATTTCTACCCCGACGGCGTCAAGCTCTGGTTTGAGCTGGACGTGCCCGAGGGCTTCAACCTGGTGCTGGGCCTGAACGAGGACGACGTTCCCACCGAGGAGAACATCGAGTACATCGACCAGCAGAGCACGGAGGGCGGCAAGGTCCGCTTCACGGTCTATCCCAAGAGCCAGTCCGGCACCGTCATCGTCAAGCTGGCCAACGCCGAGGGCGTGAAGAAGGTCCTGAGCTTCAAGCTGTATCAGGCCTATATGCCGGGCGACGTGGATGAGGACGGCTTCATCACCGCCACCGACGCCCTGTGGATCCTGCAAAACGCGGCCATGTCCCGTGACTTCAGCGCCAAGCAGCTGCTTGCCGGCGACGTGGACAAAGACAGCTATATCACCGCGACGGACGCCCTCTGGGTGCTGCAATTCGCAGCCGGCGTTCGGACGGAGTTTTAAGTGAGGTGCAACATGAAAAAAATCCTGTCCCTGGTGCTGAGCATCGTCCTGATTTTCGGCGTGATGGCCCCCGCGGCGCTGGCCGCGGACTGGACCGACGGCCCCACCTTCACCATCTCCGCGTCTGAGATCGACGCGGAGGGCGGCATGATCGTCACCGTCGGGATGCACGGCGACGACGACGATTACCTGGGCGCTGTCACGCTGACCCTGGTATACGATTCCGATCTGGTCGAACCCGACACGACCAAGGGTTCCTTCAAGAAGAGCGGCAAGTTCTTCGGCCTGGACTTCCCGGAGTGCATCAACTCCTTCACCAGCAAGCTTGCCACCCCCGCCGCCACGAAGACCGTGGACGGCAGCAGCTGCACCGTCTACATGATCGCGGCCACCACCGACGACGACCCCTCTGAGGGCGTCGGCGAAAACAGCGAGATCCACTACTATTTCAAGGCCAAGGAAGGCGCCAGCGGCGTCGCCAGGTTCGTTCTGGCGACGGACAACGCGGGCAACTTCAAAGTGACCGACATCAGCGGCGACTACAACGTGCCGCTGCCCGCCCACGGCTCCCTGACCGCCACCGTGGCCATCCCCGTCTCCGCCGTCACCCTGTCCGGCACCGTGACCACCCCGGCGAAGAACCTGGCCGACGCCACCGCCCTCAGCGCGGACACCAGCTCCGCCGTGGTCTCCCACAGCTGGAGCCCGGCCCTGAGCGGCGGCAAGTTCGCGGCGGAGACCGTCTACACCCTGACCATCACCGTGAAGCCCGCCGACGGCGCGGCCTTCGCCGAGGCCTGCACCGTCACCTACGGCGACTACAGCTTCACCAAGCAGGCCGACGGCAGCTACACCGCCAGCAAGACCTTCCCGGCCACTCTGGGCAAGGACGCCGCCACCGTCACCGTGGGCGACATCGCCGACCAGACCTACACCGGCGCCCAGATCACCCCCTCCGTCGCGATCAGCACCGACCCGGCGCTGGTTGAGGGCACCGACTACACCGTCTCCTACGGCGAGAACGTCAACGCGGGCACCGGCAGCGTCACCGTCAGCCCCGTGACCAGCAGCGAGTACGCCTTTGAGGCCGTGACCAAGGAGTTCAACATCCTGCCCGTCACCGTCGGCCTGACCTGGCCCGAGACCACCGCCCTGCCCTACAGCGGCAGCGAGCAGAGCATCGAGGCCACCGTCTCCGGTCTGCTGGGCAGCGACACCGCCACCCTGAGCTACACCGGCAACAAGGGCACCGACGCGGGCAGCTACACCGCCACCGTCACCGCCATCGACAACGCCAACTACGCCCTGCCCGAAGACGGCAGCACCACCCAGGCCTGGTCCATCACCAAGGCCGCCTACACCGGCGATGCCCTCAGCGCCTCCGCCATCGTCCCCGCCAAGGGCATCGCGGACAAGACCTTCAACCTCAGCGAGCTGGGTCTGCCGAAGACCTTCAAGAACGCCAAGATCAAAGCCGCCACTCCGGACGGTACCCTGGCCACCGCCGCCACCGTCGCCGGAGACGGCAAGAGCCTCAGCTACACCACCGCCGAAGCGGCTGACAACGCCACCGGCTCCATCACCCTGACCATCTCCAGCAAGAACTGGAAGGATGTCACCGCCACCCTGAACCTGACCGCCCGCACCCTGGACACCGATCCGGGCTTTGACGGCATCGGCGCCAGCGACGTGGAGTACGGCAAGACCAACGGCGAGGCCGTGGGCGCGCTGCCGATCCGCGTCACCCTGACCGATCCGGAGGGCGCGGAGATCGCCGCCGCCCTGAGCGTCAAGGACGCGGAGACGGTCAACAACGTCGGCACGGCCAGCGTCACCGTGGTGCTCACCGTCACCCAGGAGGGCGTCTACAACGGCATCACCGCCGAGAAGGACTTCACCTACACCGTCACGCCCAAGGAGACCGCCGTCACCTGGACCGACACCGCCCTGAGCTACACCGGCGCAGCCCAGGCGCCCAGCGCCAGCGCCGAGGGCGTCAACGGCGAGACCCTGAGCCTGACCGTCAGCGGCGCCCAGACCGATGCCGGTGAGGGCTACACCGCCACCGCCGCCATCGACGCCGTCACCGGCGGCAACGCCCTGGCGAGCAACTATACCCTGACCGGCGACAGCACCGCCTTCTCCATCGCCCCCAAGGCCGTGGCCTTCACCGTCGAGCTGGACAAGACCGAACTGACTGAGACCGGCTCCGAAGTGAAGCCCACCGTCACCGTGAAGGACGGCGAGACCGCATTGAGCGAGGGCACGGACTACACGCTGGCCTTCGCCCCCGCGGAAAGCATCCTGCCCGGCAGCTACATGGTCACCGCCACCGGCGCGGGCAACTACGCCGGAAGCAGCGGCACCGCCAGCTACACCATCCAGGGCAAGCCCGCCTACAAGAGCCTGAGCCTGGTGGACGGCCGCGTGGCCCTGACCGCCAACTATGCCTTTGACGCCAACTTCAGCGACATCACCGGCTACAGCGTGGCCGTCGCCGAGGTGGACGGCGAGACCGTGACGCCCATCGCCGGGTCTCCCTTCGACGCGGGCACCGCCACCAGCTACACCGTCAGCGGCCTGACCACCGGCTCCACCTACCGCGTGACCGTCACCGCCACCAACGCCGTGGGCAGCACCGCGTCCGAGTCCAAGGACATCACCCTCCGCAAAGCCCCCGCCGTCGCCATGTACCGCGTCACTGTGGAAGATGCCGAGAACGGCGCAGTGCGCTCCAACCGCAGCCTGGCCGCCGCCGGGGCCGAGGTCAGCCTGACCGTCACCCCGGACGAGGGCTATGAGCTGGCCGCCCTGACCGTCACCTCCGCCGAGGGCGAGGAGATCGCCGTGGAGGGCGCGGACGGCGCTTACACCTTCGAGATGCCCGCTGCCGCCGTCACCGCCAGCGCCAGCTTCAAGCTCTCCGGCGAGCCGGTCCACTTCGACGACGTGCCGGAGGACGCCTGGTATCACGACGCCGTGTACTGGGCCGCCGGGGAGGGCGTGGCCCAGGGCAAGGCGGAGAACACCTTCGCCCCCGAGGACATCAGCAGCCGCGGTGAGCTGATCACCTTCCTGTGGAGAGCCGCCGGGAAGCCCGCCACCACCCTGACCGAGAATCCCTACGGCGACGTGAGCGAGCGCGACGCCTGCTATGAGGCCGTCCTGTGGGCCACCGAGCAGGGCATCACCGTCGGCACCGGCGAGGGCGAGTTCAACCCGAACGCCGCTGTCACCCGCGCCCAGATGGTGGAGTTCATCTACCGCGCCGAAAAGGCCGAGCCCGTGGACGTGGAGAACCCCTTCACCGACGTGGATGCCGCCGACTACTTCTATGACTCCGTGATGTGGGCCGTGGAGACCGGCGTCACCGTCGGCACCAGCGCCACCACCTTCGACCCGAACATGGCCTGCACCCGGGCCCATGCCGTGACCTTCCTGTACAGACTGTACGCCTGATGCAAAGAAAACCCCTCCCCCGATCCGGGGGAGGGAACAGAACCGAAAAGGGGCGCGCCGGAATCCC
>JAFYIF010000267.1 GCA_017538775.1 Oscillospiraceae bacterium
AAGCGCGTTCGCGCTCCCACGCCCGGACTGTGTCTTCGTTCGTTTTTCGTTTGTTGTTCCTTACAGAAAAGCAAAGCGCTCCGAGCCTTCGATGCGGATGGGACTGGCGTAATAGACCTCCGCCAGATGGGCGGCGTACTCCGTGTCCCGGGCTCCGGCGGTCTCGTAGCTGGAGTGCATGGCCAGCTGGGCCAGGCCCACGTCCGCCCCGTGGAGGCTGACCTGCACGTTGCTCAGGTTGCCCAGAGTGCTGCCGCCGTCGATGTCGCTGCGGTTGGCGAAGCGCTGCCAGGGGACCCCGGCCCGCTCGCAGAAGGCGATGACCACCGCTCGGGAGAAGCCGTCGGTCATGTAGCGCTGGGCGGCGCTCTCCTTGATGACCAGGCCGCCGTTGAGATAGCAGCGGTTGACCGGGTCGCTCTTCTCCGGGTGGTTGGGGTGGACGGCGTGGCCGTTGTCCGCGGAGAAGAAAAAGCTGCCCGCCACGGCCCGGAGATAGTCCTCCTCGCTGTGGCCCAGGGCCTCGTTCAGGCGGCGCAGGCAGTCCTTCAGGAAGGTGCCCCGCGCCCCCTGCTTGGTCAGGGAGCCGACTTCCTCGTTGTCGATGACCGCGTAGACCGCCACACCTTCCGGGTTCTCCGCCCGGAGAAAGCCGTGGAGGTTGGCGTAGACGTTCTGCAGATCGTCCAGCTTGGGGGCGGAGACGAACTCCTCCGCAAAGCCCCAGAGGATGCCGGGCTGCCGGTTCACCAGGCTCAGCTCCTTGGAGACGATGTCTTCGGGTCGGACGCCCAGTTCCTCCGCCAGCAGCCCGTCAAAGCCCCCACGGGGCAGGGCCCCGGCGCTCAGCAGCGGGCAGAGGTCCACGGCGCGGTTGTAGGCGTAGCCCTTGTTGATGTCGCGGTTGAAGTGGATGCAGAGGTTGGGGATCAGCAGCACGTCCCGGTCGATGTGCAGCAGCCGGCTGGCGATGCCGTCCCCCTCCCGCACCAGCACCCGTCCGGCCAGGCCCAGGGGGCGGTCCAGCCAGGTGGAGTTGATCATGCTGCCGTAGCTCTCCACGTTCAGGCGGAGATAGCTGTCCGGCCCGGCCAGCTCCGGGGAGTCCTTCAGGCGGAAGGCGGGGCTGTCGTCGTGGGAGACGCAGATGCGGAAGTGATAGTGCCCGCCCGCCGGGCGGAAGGCGATGATGCTGGAGCCGTTGCGGGTGACGTAGTAGCGCCCTCCCGGCTCCAGGGACCAGGCTTCGGTCTCCGACAGGGCGGTGAAGCCCGCCGCGTCCAGTTCCCGGCGGATGCAGTCCACCGCGTGAAAGGGGCTGGGGGCGTCATGGATGAATTGCAGCAGCGACTGATTGATGTTTTGCATGTACTTGCCTTTCTGAATTTGCCTCCGGGTCGCCGCCGGACTCAGCCGCGGCCCAGTAATTTATATGTATCATACTCCCGCAGCGTGAGGCTGTAGCGGGCCAGATCGCAGATCCCCAGGTTGTTTGTGCCCTGGCCGCTGAGCGTCATGCGGTAGTGCAGCCCGCATTTCTGCATGACCCGGCCGGAATTGGGGTTGTTCACGTCGTGACAGGCGCCCACCTCCGGCATTCCCACGGTCCAGAACAGATAGCGCAGCACGGCGGCCACCGCCTCCACGGTGATGCCCTGCCCCCACCAGTCCCGGCCGATGCACCAGCCCAGCTCCGCGCAGCTGCCCTCTTTCAGGTAGCGGACCACGCTGATGCTGCCCACCGGTTCGCCCAGCAGCTTGGGCACGATGCCCCACTGGTAAAACATGGGGTCGGCATAGCGGGCGCACCAGTCGGCAAACAGCCGGCGGGTGGCCTCCAGGCTCTCGTGGGGCTTCCAGGTGAGAAAGCGCGTCACCTGCGCGTCCGCCGTCCAGTTGCGGTAGGCCGCCTCCGCGTCCTCCGGACACAGTCTGCGCAGCCAGAGCCGCGGCGTCTCCAGGGTCACCGTTCCTTTGTGCTCCATGTGCTTCTCCCTCCCCGAATGGATGCACGCAGCGAAAAGCTGCGCAATCCCTGCAAGTATACGACCCCGGGCCGGGCTTGTCAATGCCAAACACGCGAAAAAGCGCCGCCCTCTGATCCGTTTATGATAATGTCTCGTTAAACCACAAATGAAAATGTCCCGAGAGAGTGGTAGAATAGGCCTCCGAGGGGAGGCGGATATTATCAAGAAGGTCGATTTGAGGATGAACGAAGAAAGAAAGTATGAGATCATCAAGCGTCTGGTAGAGGAAGGCGGCAACAAGGATCGGGCGGCATTGACGCTGGGCATTACCCGGAGGCAGGTCAATCGGCTGATCCATAAATATCAGGAATCAGGGAAACAGGCATTCGTTCATGGTAACAGAGGCAAAAAACCTGCAACCGCCATACCGGAGGAAAAGAAGGAACTCATCATAGACCTATACAAGACCAAGTATTCTGATTGCAATTTTACTCATTTCACAGAGATACTGAACCGCGTTGAGGGAATACATGTGTCAGAATCTGCGGTTCGCTCTATACTGGAAGCTGCCTATATCCTGTCACCCAAAGTGACAAAGGCGAAAAAGAAGCGGATCAAGAAAGAACTGGAAGCCAAAAAGCAACAGGCCGTCGACAGAAAAGAGATTTATGCGCTGCAAAAGAATCTTGTAGAGGTGGAAAACGCACACAGTCGGCGCTCCCGCTGCGCCTACTTCGGTGAACTGGAGCAGATGGACGCCACACCATATGAATGGATCCCTGGCGAAATATGGCATCTCCACCTGGCCGTGGATGATGCTACAGGAAGGATAACCGGGGCATGGTTTGACACACAGGAGACTCTTGACGCCTATTATCACGTCTTTTACCAGATCCTCAACAACTATGGCATCCCTTTCAAATTCCTTACAGACAATCGGACGGTCTTTATATACAAGAAAAAAGGCTCTCCATCCTTGGATGAAGATACCTTTACACAGTTTGCCTATGCCTGCAAGCAGCTCGGCGTGGAACTGGAGACCACCAGCGTCCCTCAGACAAAGGGACGGGTGGAGCGTCTGAATCAAACCCTTCAATCTCGTCTGCCAGTCGAATTACGGCTGGCAGACGTCAAGTCGCGGGAAGCTGCCAATGAATTCTTAAACTCCTACATAAAAGAATTCAATGACATGTTTGCGCTCCCGCTTCATAATATCAAATCCGTGTTTGAAACGCAACCCTCGGACGAAAAAATCAATCTGACCCTGGCTGTACTGGACGAGAGAACCATAGACTGTGGCCACTGCATCTCCTATCGTAAGGCTTATTACCGTTTGCTCGATCACAACGGCCGCCAGGTTCACTATCCGAAAGGCACAAAAGTAATGGTGATTCAGGCTTTTGACGGAAATCTCTTCTGCTGTGTGAATGACTCCATGGTATTCGCCTTGGAAATGATTCCTGAGAGAGTGGATAAATCCGAGAATTTTGACGCTGACTATGTCGTGCCCACCCCTCAAAAGCGCTATGTTCCTCCCATGAGCCATCCGTGGAAAAGAGAGTCTTTCCAGAGATTCTCCTCAAAACACTCCACCGCAAGTTTACATAATGCTTCCGATCCGCCTTATCTCGCCTGATACAGAGAAGCAGTTCTCCCCCGCGAGAGAACTGCT
>JAFYIF010000268.1 GCA_017538775.1 Oscillospiraceae bacterium
ACACGGTTTCCGGCAAAAATGGATTGCATTCTATTTCGCGCCTGCGGGCGCGAAACGCTGCGAGGCAACTGGAGTAAAAACCAGATACAGTCATTTTAACGAAGGATTGCATCATTTTGTGTCATATTCCGGCGAGAGCGCACAAAAACCGGGAATGCGCGACGCCGAAGGAAGGGCCTTCCTTCGGCGTCAAGCGTTTATTCCAGTATGCTGTAATCGACGGTCAGATCCTCCCCCGTGAAGCTGCCGTTGAGCTTGTGGATGACCCGGGCATAGCCTTCGCTGTCCCGGGCGTAGGGGGTGGGCTGATAGTCGTTCCTTCCGGTGCTGCCGGAGACGGAGCAGGGGACGGCGGTGCACTCGTCCAGGGTCAGGCTCCCGTCCGGGTCCCGGCGGAAGCGCAGCTGCACGATGGCGGTATCCCGGTCCTGGGGGGCGGTGTTGCCGCCGAAGCTCCAGTTGCCCAGGGAGTAGAGGATGACGCCCCCGGCGTAGCCCTCCATCGGCTGCAAGACGTGGGGGTGGGAGCCGCAGACGATGTCCGCCCCGGCGTCGATGGCGGCGCGGCCCACGCTCCGCTGGTCCGCCGTGGGGCTGTAGCTCCCCTCCAGGCCCCAGTGGGCGCAGACGACTATAATCTCCGCCCCGGCCTCCCGCAGCCGCTGCACCCCCGCCGTCACCACGGAGGACCAGGGGTAGAGCTTGGAGTAGACCCCCACCACGGGGCCGTCCCCCCGCTGGTAGAGGCAGATGCCGTTTTCGTCGGCGTAGCGGACGCCCTCCGCCTCCAGGGACGCCCTGGTGTCGGCCAGGCCCTGTTCCAGATAGTCCCCGGCGTGGTTGTTCCCCAGGGTCACCAGCTCCACGGAACCGGCGGAGAAGACTTTGGCGTAAACCGGGTCGGCCTTGAAGACGAACATGGCGTCTTTCGCCTGCGTGGCGGTGGTGAAGACCCCCTCCATGTTTGCCACCGTGAGATAGTCGTCCTCCAGATACTGCCGCGTGGCGGCGAAGGGCCAGGCGTAGTTCTCGCCCACCACATGCTGGAAGTTCCAGCTGAGGGGCGTCCGGGGCGAGGAACCCAGGGTGCAGTCCCCCACGAAGCTGAGGGTGAAATACTCCGAAGCGTCCGTGGGCGCCGGGGTCTCCGGCGTCACCGTGGACCGGATCGGCGCGCTGCTGGCCACGGGCAGGGCGGTGGGGGAGGGGGAGGAAAAGACGGGCGTGAGGACGCGCAGCGCCAGGATACCCCCGACGGCCAAAAGCAAAATGCAAAGCAACAGAAAAACCGCTCTCTTCATCGTCCTTTTACTCCCTCCAAAATTTTTCCGGGGCTTTGCCCCGGAAAAAATCCTAGTCGTCCTTACCCAGACCGTAACTGATGGTCAAATTGGCCCCGGCGAAATCGCCGCCCAGCTTCTCCAGCACCCGGGCGTAAGCCGGGTCGTCCTCCTCCAGCACCACGGGCTGATAGTTGTTCCCCTCCGCGCTGCCGCTGAAGGAGCAGGGCACGTTCTCCAGGGAGACGATCTCCACGTGCCGGTCCTCGGGATACAGGGCCAGGGTCATGCGCAGGAAGAAGGTGTCCGTGTCGCTGGGGTTGGTGTTGCCGCCGAAGATCCAGTTGCCGAAGCTGTAATAGATGGGCACATCTTTATAAATCTCGATGGGCTGCACCGTGTGGGGGTGGCTGCCGTAGACGAAGTCGGCCCCACAGTCCACGGCGGTGTGGGCCTTCTCGATCTGGTCGGCGTTGGGCTGATACTGCCCCTCCTGTCCCCAGTGGAACGCGGCGATGACGAAGTCCGCGTTGGTGTGGCGCAGCTGGGAGACCTGGGTGCGCACCGCGTCCACATGGTCGTAAAACTCGGAGTAGATGCCCAGGCGCAGCCCGCCGGGCAGCTCATAGACCAGCCACTCGTCCCGGCCCACCCAGTCGATGCCCTCCGCGTCCAGCGCCACCAGCGTGTCGTCATAGCCCTCCTGGCCGTAGTCCATCACGTGGTTGTTGGCCAGGGAGACGAACTCCACGCTGCCGGAGGACATGATTTTTGCATAGTCCTGGGAGGCCTTGAAGAGGAAGGTCTTGTCGGCGGCCTGGGTGGAGTCGGTCAGGGCGCACTCCAGGTTGGCGAAGGTCAGGTCGTCGTCCGCGAAATACTGCGCGGTCCTGGCGAAGGGATAGTCGTAATCCTTCCCCACCACGGCCTCGAAGCCCAGGGGGGAGCTGCGGTAATAGGGCACGCTGGCCAGGGTGCAGTCCCCCAGGAAGCTGAGGGTGTAGTAGACCGGCTCGTTGTCGCCCTCCGAGGCCGCGGGCGCGGCGGCGGAGGAGGATTCGGCGTTCCGGCTGCCCCCCTGGGACTGGGACCCGGGCAGGCTCAGCACCTTGGCCGTGCCGCCCAGTACCGCCAGGGCCAGAACGAGCGCGATCAGCAGAATGCGTTTGCCCATGGATGGCTCACCTCTTTCTCTGTCTCGTGGCCGGGTTTACTGGGCGACCCGGCTGGCCAGGAAGGCGTTGATGAAGCCGTCGATGTCGCCGTCCATGACATTGTTGATGTTGCCGTTTTCAAAGCCGGTGCGGGCGTCCTTCACCAGCTGATAGGGCATGAAGACATAGCTGCGGATGGCGGAGCCGAAGTCGATCTTCATCTGGACGCCCTTGATGTCGCTGATCTTCTCCAGGTGCTCCCGCTCCTTGATTTCCGCCAGCTTGGCCCGGAGCATTTCCTTGCAGTTCTCCAGATTCTGGAAGTGGCTGCGCTCCACCTGGGAGCTGACCACGATGCCGGTGGGCAGGTGGGTCAGGCGCACGGCGGAGGAGGTCTTGTTGACCTTCTGGCCCCCCGCGCCGGAGGAGCGGTACACGTCCATTTTGATGTCCTCGTCCCGCAGCTCGATCTCCGTGCTGTCGGTGATCTCGGGCATGACCTCCACCGCGGCGAAGCTGGTCTGGCGGCGGGCGTTGGCGTCAAAGGGGGAGATGCGCACCAGGCGGTGGACGCCGTTCTCGCTTTTCAGGTAGCCGTAGGCGTTCTCGCCCTCGATCTTGATGGTGGCGGACTTGATGCCCGCCTCGTCCCCGTCCTGCCAGTCCATCAGCGTGTACTTGAAGCCGTGGCGCTCGGTCCAGCGGACGTACATCCGATAGAGCATACTGGCCCAGTCCTGGGCCTCCGTGCCCCCCGCGCCGGGGTGCAGGGTCAGAATGGCGTTGTTGGCGTCGTACTCCCCGGTCAGCAGGGTCTGGAGCCGGGTCTGGGCCAGCTCCGCCTCGAAGCGGGCGTAGCCCTCCTGCAGCTCCGGCAGCATACTGGCGTCGTTCTCTTCAATCGCCATCTCGCAGATGGTAAAAAGGTCGTCCCAGTCCGCGCACAGGCGGGCGTATTTCTCGATCTTTCCCTCCAGCTGGCTGACGCGCTGCTGGTTTTTCTGGGCGGTGGGCACGTCGTTCCAGAAGCCCTCCTGCTCCTGGGCCGCCCGCAGCTCCTCCAGCTCCCGCCGGGCGTCGTCCAGCTTCAGCGCCCCGCCCAGCTCCGTCAGCGTGGGCTTCAGGGCGTTCAGCTTGCCTTTATATTCGTCAAATTCGATCATGGTTTCCAACTCCTTGCCTTGTTGCGCTGCATCTAGCAATTTCACACGTTTTTATATTTTACCATAGCCCCAGGCGCGATGCAATCCTTTTTTGGTGCGGGAATGCTCCGCACGCAGCAAGGCCAAAACAAAGCTGTCATTGCGAGGAGGCGAAGCCGACGTGGCAATCCCCCGGAACCCTGCACCCATGTCCGACACGGCAGCAGCCCGTTTCGCGGCAGCGCATCGGAAGCCCCCGTGCCGGAGCCGGAAGCCGCTGGCCGGGGGATTGCCACAACCAGTCTGCGGACTGGTTTCGCAATGACAGGTGATCTCAGGGAATGCCACGCCGGTATGCGACGGCTCGCACGGACAGCGGGCGTTCCGCCGTTTTTTCGCTCAGAGGCTCCCGATCCAGCGCAG
>JAFYIF010000269.1 GCA_017538775.1 Oscillospiraceae bacterium
GCCCAGACTGGTCCGGGCCGACGGCACGGAAGAGGACGTCACCCGGTACGCCGAGCTCACGATCTCCTGCGCGGACAGCGAGATCACGGTGACCGTTCAGGACGATTCCATCACCGTGTCCGGGCGGATCGAGGACCTGCCGGGCAGCGTCTACAGCCTGTCGGCCCGATACAAGGACTTCACCGCAAGCTTTGCCCTGCGCTTCGAGGCCGAAGCGACGAAAAGCAGGACGGAGACGCGGGTGGTCTTCCGGAACGACGCGGACAACGTGTCCTACTACGACGCCGACGGCGGCAAGCGCAACGTCTATACGCTGATCGTGCTGGAGGACGGGGACGGCAACCGGACGGTCCTGCACAGCGGCGCGGTCCAGAGCGCCTCCGCCGCGTCCATCCCGGCGCTGCGCATTGAGACGGCCCGGCCCGGCTACCGCTTTGCCTACTGGTCGTACACCGTCGCCGCGGAAAGCGCGCCGGACACTCCGCTTCCTTCTGGCACCGCCGCCGACAGCGCCGCGCTGTACCAGGCGCTGACGACGCCGCCGGCGGGCGCGGCGGGCCAGAACCTCGTCATCACCGTGACCCCGATTTTGAGTTACACGACACCCTGACGAAAGGAGCCGATCCCGATGACAAAGCTTCGAAACAGGCACATCCGGTCCCTGCTGGTCCTATGCGCGGCAGCGGTGCTGCTGGCGGTCGGCTCCACCGTCGCCTTCTTCTCCTCCCGGGACGAGAGCACGAACCGCTTTTCCAGCGGCGGCTTCGACATCCTCCTGACCGAGACGGACTGGGACCCCAACGCGGCCCGGAACGTGGTGCCCGGCGACGAGCTGCCGAAAAACCCGCAGGTCACCAACAACGCGCCCACGCCGGGCTACATCTTCTTCCGCGTCACCGTCCCCGCCGACACGCTGAAGGTGGAAAACGACCTGGGCGCGCCGCTGGGCACGGCCAGCCAGGTCCCGATGTACAAATTCATGGTCCGGGACGGCGAGGGCTACGCGGCGGACACCAGCTATTCCGCCGCGCAGCGGGTGCGCAGCGCCTGGAAGAGCGTGGGCAGCCCCGTCTATTCCGCTTCGGACAAAGCCTATGTCTATGTCTACGCCTACACCGCCGGCGGCAGTTCCCTTACGCCTCTCGCGGAGGGCCAGACGACGGAGCCGCTGTTCGACCGACTTCGGGTCTGGAATTTCAACGAGGGCTACGACCCGGAACAGAATCACAGCGTACTGGTAGAGGCCTTCGGGATTCAGGCGGATCTGCCCGACCATACAGCGGAGCAGATCGCGGCAATTTGGACCCTGGCAAGCGGAGGTGGAGCGGGATGAACAAACGAAAGCTGCTGCCCGTGGCGGCGCTGCTGGCCGCGGCGCTGCTGCTGGCCGTCGGCGTGACCACGGCCCTGCTGACCGACGCGGAGAGCCGGAACAACATCATCACCATCGGCCAGGTGAAGCTCAGCCTGGACGAGGGCGGCTTTGACCCGGAGGAAGAGCACCTGCCGGACCCGGGCAGCCGGGTGACGAAAGCGCCCAAACTGAGCAACGAGGGCAACCGGGACGCCTTTGTGTTCCTCCAGCTCAGTATGCCGAAGGCCGAGGTCACCCTGCTCTGGGAAGAGAGCGCCGATGGCCACCGGAAAGGCACGCCCCGGGCGGAGAAGGGGCTGCGGGAGCTGTTCCGCTGCCTGGCGGACGAGGCTTCGGCAACTTCCGCCGTCACCGGCTCTGCTGACGTGGACGGGGATATCACCTATCATGTCGGCTCCGACAGCGCGGAGGGCTGGCTGTTCCTGAAAAGCGACCTCACCGGGGAGGCGGCGGATGTCTACGTCTTCGGCTACAACCGCAAGCTCGCGCCGACGGAAGAGACGCGCACGCTCTTCGACGAAGTGCAGCTCAAAAGCTTCATCGACGGGGAGGCGACGGGCACCTTTGCCATCGACGTGGTCGGCTGGGCGATCCAGGCGGACAATCTGAAGCCGGAAGAAACGGTGGACTGGACCAAGACTTGGCTGAACGCAGAGGAACTGACCGGGATCTTCCGCATCGTCGAAACCAGGCTTGCCGCCGGATAGCGGACGGAGAAAGGAGCGCTGCCATGAACCGAAACCTGAGAACCCTCGCCGCGGCGGCCGCGCTGGTGCTCGTCCTCTCCGCCGGGGCCGCAGTCGTCTACGCCTATCTCCAGCACCAGACCGCACAGAGCAACCCATTCCAAATTGGCACGGATAAGGTAGCGATCCAGGAGACCTTCACCCCGCCGCCCCAGATGGGGATGCAAAACAGCGTCAAAAAAACGGTCACGGTGGCGAACATCGGCACGGGCAAACAGTATGTCCGCGTGTTCCTGGACTTCTCCGACAGCAGTGCCCGGGACCGCTCCCAGATCGTCTATACCCGGGACGGCGCAGTCCGGGTCACAGACTGGGACACGTTCCGGAGCGCGCCCCCGGAGGGCTGGGTCTATGTGTCGGAAGCGGACGCGGTACTGGGCGGGTATTTCTACTACACTGAGATTCTTGCGCCA
>JAFYIF010000270.1 GCA_017538775.1 Oscillospiraceae bacterium
ACGCCGGTCATCGCCGTCTGCTGCAACAAGGCGCTGGAGGACAAGACCATCAGCAACATCGTGGAGGTCAAGGCCCGGGGCGCGCAGGTGCTGGCCGTGGCCTTCCGGGGGGACCGAAAAATCGTGGCCCAGGCGGACGACGTGATTTTCATCCCCCCCATCGACACGCTCTTCTCCCCGCTGCTGGCCGTGCTGCCCATGCAGCTTTTTGCCTACTATGTGGCGAAGGAGAACGGCTGCGACATCGACAAGCCGAAAAACCTGGCCAAGTCGGTGACGGTGGAATAAAAAAAGGCCGCCCGACAAAAAGCGGGCGGCTCAGGCCTTTGCTCAGTGCAGCGCGGCTTTGATGAAGCCGGAAAACAGCGGGTGCGGGCGGTTGGGGCGGCTTTTGAACTCCGGGTGGAACTGGACGCCCACGAAGAAGGGGTTGGTCTCCGCCGGGAGCTCCACGGTCTCCACGACGGTCCCGTCCGGGCTGCTGCCGCTGAGGACCAGACCGGCCCCGGCCAGCGCGTCCCGGAAGGTGTTGTTGAACTCATAGCGGTGCCGGTGGCGCTCGGAGATCAGGGTCTCGCCGTAACAGGCCGCCATCTGCGTCCCCGGCGCGATTTTGCATGGATAGGCCCCCAGACGCAGGGTGCCGCCCTTGGCGACGCGCTCGCTCTGGTCGGGCAGGAAGTCGATGACCTTGTGGGCGCTTGCCGGGTCAAACTCCCCGGAGTTGGCGTCGGCAAAGCCGCAGACGTGGCGGGCAAACTCGATGACCGCCACCTGCATCCCCAGGCAGAGGCCCAGATAGGGCTTTTTCCGCTCCCGGGCGTAGCGGGCGGCGCAGATCATCCCCTCGATGCCCCGGCCGCCGAAGCCGCCGGGCACCAGGATGCCGTCGCAGGGTCCCAGCAGGGCCTCCGCCGTCTCCCCGGTCACGGTCTCGCTGTCGATCCAGCGGATCTCCACCTGCGCGCCCTGGGCGTAGGCGGCGTGGCGCAGCGCCTCCGCCACAGAGAGATAGGCGTCGTGGAGCTGGGTATACTTGCCCACCAGCCCCACCGTGACCAGCTTCCCGGCCCGGCGCACCTGCTCCACCATGGCCTTCCAGTCCCCCAGCTCCGGGGGCGGCGCGTCGATGCCCAGCTCCCGGCAGACGATGGCGGAGAGCTGCTGGCGCTCCAGCATCAGGGGGGCTTCGTAGAGGATGGGCAGCGTCCGGTTCTCGATCACGCAGTCGGGGCGGACGTTGCAGAACATGGCGATCTTGTGGAGGATGCTCTCCTCCAGCGGCTCGTTGCAGCGCAGCACGATGATGTCCGGATGGATCCCCATGCCCTGCAGCTCTTTGACGGAGTGCTGGGTGGGCTTGCTCTTGTGCTCCCCGCTGCCGTGGAGATAGGGCACCAGGGTCACATGGAGGAACAGGCAGTTCCCCCTCCCCTGCTCCAGGCCCACCTGCCGGATGGCCTCCAGGAAGGGCTGGCTCTCGATGTCGCCGGTGGTGCCGCCGATCTCCGTGATGACCACGTCGGCCCGGGTCTTCTCCCCCAGGGAGTAGATGAAGGCCTTGATCTCGTTGGTGATATGCGGAATGACCTGCACGGTCTCCCCCAGATATTCCCCCCGGCGTTCGG
>JAFYIF010000271.1 GCA_017538775.1 Oscillospiraceae bacterium
AACAACGACGGGGTCATCGTCATGGCGGCCACCAACCGGGCCGACATCCTGGACAACGCCCTGCTGCGTCCGGGCCGCTTCGACCGTCAGGTCTTTGTGGGCCTGCCGGACATCCGGGGCCGGGAGGCGATCTTGAAGATCCACGCCAAGGGCAAGCCCCTGGGCGAGGACGTGAACCTGAACTCCATCGCCAAGGGCACCCCCGGCTTCGCGGGGGCGGACCTGGAGAACCTGATGAACGAGGCCGCGCTGCTGGCCGTGCGCCGGGGCAGACGCTTCATCCTGGCCGAGGACATCGAGGAGGCCATCCTCAAGGTCAGCATGGGCCCGGAGAAGAAGAGCAAAAAGATGAGCGAGCGGGCCAGACGCCTCACCGCCTACCACGAGTCCGGCCACGCCATCGCGGGCAAATACCTCCAGCACAGCGACCCGGTCCACTATATCACGATCATCCCCCGGGGCATGGCCGGCGGCTTTACGATGTTCCGCCCCAGGGAGGACCTGGAGAACTTCAAGAGCCGCAGCGAGCTTTTTGAAAACATCGTCATCAGCCTGGGCGGCCGCATCGCGGAAAAGCTCTTCCTGGACGACATCTCCACCGGCGCCTCCGGCGACATCCAGTCCGCCACCCAGCTGGCCCGGGCCATGGTGATGCAGTACGGCATGAGCGAGAAGCTGGGCCCCATCCAGTACGACAGCTCCGGCCACAGCATCTTCATTGGCCGGGACTTCGGCCAGATGAAGAGCTACAGCGAGGAGACCGCGGGCCTCATCGACGAGGAAGTGAAACGCATCTTCGACGAGGCCGCCGAGACCTGCGAGAAGCTGCTGACCGAGCACCGGGAGACCCTCATCGCCGTGGCGGAGTACCTGCTGGAACACGAGACCATGGACGGCGAGGACTTCAACTACTTCTGCGACCACGGCGAACTGCCGCCCCCCAAACCTGATCCCCAGGACGACAGCATCGAGCGCCCGGCCCGGAAGATCGCCATGTTCACCGACGAGGAGCTGGAGCTGCCCCCCTCAGATGGGGAGAGTTCCGGGACGCAGACGGAATAAGCTTTCTATCTGATTTCGCAAATGACCGAACCCCCAGCCATTTGCCCCTTGTCTTGACAAAACGCAGGAAGCGGGAGTATAATAAAAAACAGAAGGGGCACTGCGGTCAGCGGTTCCGCTCCAAGGAGAGTAGAGTCTTAAGAATTAAGAAACCGTCACTTGGCAGAGTGGCGGTTTCTGCTTTTCACGATGATCGTAACAGTAAACTGTCCGATATGGAATGTGATACGCATAGCTTTCACCCCCTTTCGGGGATAAGTAGCCAAACCGCCGCCGCTTATTCAGTGCCCCCTCTGCCCCTTTCGGTGGCCTCTCAGAAGAGGTTAAAACCATATTATGGAAGCGCGTCTAATCTGTCAAGCTTTTTCGCCAATTTCCTTGCATCCTCCGTCAGTTGAGTGTGAAAAAAGGCATCTGCCGTCTTTTGCCTTGCGCCCACCGTCGGAGGATGTTAAAATGGAGCACACAACCAAAGCAGGGGAGGGGAGCACAATGGGGGAGTGGGAGATGAACGCCGCCCAGACCGAGGCCGTCACCACCACGGAGGGCTATGTCCGGGTCATCGCCGGGGCCGGGTCCGGGAAGACCCGGGCGCTGACGGAGCGCTTTGCCTTTCTGGTGAACGAGCTGGGCATCCTGCCGGGCAACATCCTCTGCGTCACCTTCACCAACAAGGCGGCCAACGAGATGCGCCAGCGCATCCACCGGCTCACCGGGGACAACGACACGGGGCTGATCAACACCTTCCACGGCTTCTGCGTCTCGGTGCTGCAGGAGGACGGCCACGCCCTGCAATACCCCAAACGCTTTCTGGTGCTGGACAACGCGGACATCGACGACATGCTCCGGGTCATCTACGCGGAGCGGGACCTGAGCCTGCGGGACATGAGCTTTGCCGCGGCCCGGGACATGATCGAGATGCAGAAGCTCTATCAGCGCCCGGACTACTACCTGGACCTGATCGACCTGTCCCTGGAGGCGCTGCGCACGCGCTATGCGCAGGCCCGGGGCGCCCGGGACATCATCTTCTCCGGCTACCTCTACCAGCAGAAGAAATGCTTCGGCCTGGACTACAATGATTTGATCAAACTGACCCTCTATCTCTTCCAGCGGGACGCGGACATCCGCCTGAAATGGCAGCGGCGGCTGGAATACATCCTGATCGACGAGTTTCAGGACATCGACGCCCTGCAATACGAGCTGATGGACGCCCTCTGCGCCTACCACAAAAACCTCTTTCTCGTCGGGGACCCGGACCAGACGATCTACACCTGGCGCGGGGCCAACGTGAAGTATCTGCTGGACTTCCCCGCCAGGCATCCGGGGACCCATACCATCCTGATGACAGAAAACTACCGCTCCACCCCGCAGATCCTGGCGGTGGCCAACTCCCTGATCGAGAAGAACCGGGACCGGGTGGAGAAGGTCCTGCGCCCCACCCGGCCGGACGGGCCGCGGGTGCTGTGCCACCACGCGAAGAGCGCGGAGGCGGAGGCGGACTGGATCGCCGGGCAGATCGCGGCCCTCCACGCCGCCGGAACCCCCTACCGGGACATCACGGTGCTCTACCGGGCCCACTACGTCAGCCGCGCCGTGGAGGAGGCCCTGCTACGCGCGAAGATCCCCTATGCCATCAGCAGCGGCGTCCCCTTCTTCGCCCGGGCGGAGATCAAAGACGCCCTTTCCTACCTCCGGCTGCTGGTCTGCCGGGACGACCTGAGCTTCCGCCGGGTGGCCAACAGCCCGAAGCGCAACCTGGGCCGACGGCGCATGGCCTTTTTGGAGGAGTGCGCGGCGCGGGAGCGCTGCAGCCTCTATGAGGCCCTGCGCCGGTGCCTGGAGGACGAGGCCCTGCGGGGGACGAAGGGGGCAGAGCTGGTGGGCCTGGTGGAGCGGCTCTCGGCGGACTGGGAGGACCGCCCGGTGTCGGAGCTGCTGAGCGCCGTGCTGGACGCGAGCGGCTATGAGGCCATGCTGCGCACGGAGGGCAGCCAGGAGCGGCTGGACAACCTGGCGGAGCTGAAACAGAGCGTCCGGGACTATGAGACCACCTGCGGCGAGGAGGCCACGCCCCTGCACTATCTGGCCCACGTCGCGCTGCTGACGCGAAGCGACGCGGCCGACGGGGGCGACCGGGTGAAGCTGATGACGGTCCACGCGGCCAAGGGCCTGGAGTTCCCCTGCGTCTTCCTCTGCGGCATGAACGAGGGGGTCTTCCCCAGCCGGAAGACCGCCACCCTGCCCGGCATGGAGGAGGAGCGCCGCCTGGCTTTTGTGGCCATGACCCGGGCCAGGCAGCGGCTCTTTCTCTCCGAGGCGGAGGGCTGGACCCCCGACGGGGCCCCCCGCTGGCCCTCCCGCTTCCTGCTGGACATCGACCCGGCCCTGCTGGACTTCACCGCCCCGCCGAAGGAGGAACTGCTGCGGGAGGCCCGGGCCTTCATCGCACTGCGCAGCCGGGCCCTGGCGGAACAGCTTCCGGAGCCCTTCCCGCCGGGGCGGCGGGTGCGCCACGCGGTCTTCGGCAGCGGCACGGTGCTGGAGGCGGATCGGGACCGGGGCGCGCATCTGGTGCGCTTCGACAATCTTCCGACGCCCCGGGCCATCTCCTTCCGGGCAAAGCTGGAGCCGGAGGACGAAAGCCCGGCTGTGGAAGCTCCACAAAAAAACAGTTGTACAAACGCGGGAATTGCGCTATAATTCCGACAGACAAGCGCCCGCTGGCGGCGCATGGAAGGAGAGACGAGCATGGCTGTCTGTGAATTTTGCCAAAACCGTTTTGACCTGGGCGAGGCCCGCGCCGAATTCGAGCGCCGGGCCTGGCGGCTGCACTACGCGAAGCTGCGCAAATGCCTCTGCGGGAACTGCGCTTTGCGGGCGGTGGAGCGCCAGACCGAGGGCGTCTATTTCGAGACCTGCACCAAATGCGGCAGGACCTTCGACTTCGGCGTGGACGACCGGGAGTTTGAACACAGCTTCCAGCTGGACCACCACAAGACCCTCCGGGACTGCTGGGGCGACGGCCCCCTCTGCTGCGACTGTGCCACGGCGGCGGAGTTCAGCCGCGCATGAAGCGCACCCGGCGTCTCCTCCGGATGGGAGATGCCGGGTGTATCCGTTTCCTGGCACAGGTTTCCCGGGCGGATGTGGAAATCTTTCATGAAAAACAAGGGGTTTACAAGCTTTTCGTTCTATTGTATACTTCTGATAGCGTTCCGGCCTGCAGGACGTATGAACCGGGGCGCAAACGAATACCATAAAGGAGGCTGATCCGATGAAACGGCTTGCATCCTTGCTTCTCGCGCTGCTCCTGCTGACGGGGCTGGCGGTACCCGGCCTGGCTGCGGACGTGGTGGTGCTGTCCGAGTGGTCCCTGATGGTGGACGGCAAGATCGTCAATTGCGAGAAATACAACATCAACGGCAGCAACTACTTCAAGCTCCGGGACCTGGCCTACGCCCTGAACGGCACGCGCAGCCAGTTCTCGGTGGAGTTCGACCGGGACCTGGACGCGGTCCGCATCCGCACCGGAGAGCCCTACACCCCCACCGGCGGGGAACTGAGCTTCGCCGGGGAGGACAAATCCGCCACGGCGGTACCCAGCAGCCAGACGGTGCTGCTCAACGATGAGCTGGCCGGCGGCGTCTCGGTCTACAACATCGGCGGCAACAACTACTTCAAGCTCCGGGACCTGTCCGCCTATCTGGGCTTCGGGGTGGACTATTCCGCCGTCAGCGCCCTGGCCATCGTCAACACCATGCCCCAGGAGCAGCGGGAGCTGAGCGCCGAGGAGATCTACGCCCGCTGCACCGCCGCAGTGTTCTTCATCGAGGTCTATGATGCCGAGGGCAGCGCCATCAAGACCGGCAGCGGCTTTTTCGTCAGCGCCGACGGCGTGGCCGTGACCAACTACCACGTCATCTCCGGCGCGGACAGCGCCGCGGTCCAGCTCATCGACGGCCAGGTGTTCTCCGTCAGCGGCGTCTACGCCTGGAACGCGGACGAGGACTGGGCCGTGCTCCAGATCGAGGGCGAGCACTTTGAAGCCCTGACCGTCGGGGCCAAGAACACGGCCCTGGGCGGCTCCACGATCTACACCATCGGCAGCCCCCTGGGTCTGCAGAACACCCTCAGCACCGGCATCATCTCCAACCCCAACCGGGTGGAGGACGGGGTGTCCTACATCCAGATCAGCGCCCCCATCTCCCAGGGCAGCAGCGGCGGCGCGCTCCTGAACAAATACGGCGAGGTCATCGGCATCACCAGCGCCGGCTATGAGGACGGCCAGAACCTGAACCTGGCCCTGCCCATGACCTATGTGGACTACCGGAACCGGGAGAGCCTGACCAGCGTGGCCCGGGCGGGCAACCTGGGCGCCGGGAGCGTGGTGCTGCTGGAGAGCTTTGTCACGGTCTCCATCGAGGAGGAGCGCTATGACGTGACGGTCTACTCCGCCTGCGAGCCGGGCTGCAAGGTCCGTTACGCGGTGGAGGATGAGAGCATCGTCACGGCGGAGTGGTCCGGCTGGGACGGGGACTATATCTACCTCTATCTCTACCCCCAGAACCTGGGCACCACCGTCGTCACCGTTCTGCTGCTGGACCGGGACGAGTCCGTGCTGGACAGCAAGGACCTGACCGTGACCGTGGCCGCCACCGGAGTCCGGGACGGCGGCGAGCTGAACCTGGACGAGTACAACGTGACCATCGGCCTGGAGGACACCTATTTCCTGGTGGCCAATGCCCAGGTGACCGACCCGGAAGTGGCGTCCTATATGCTGACCTTTTATCTGGACGCCCCGGAGGTCCTGAGCTGCTCCTGGTCGGAGTGGTACGACGGCCACTACATCGACCTGAACCTCTATCCCAAGAGCGTAGGCACCGTGACCATCACTGTGGTGCTGCACGATTATGACGACCCGGATCATATCCTGGACACCCGCACGGCCTTCGTGACCGTCATCCCCGGGAGCATCTACCGCTGAACCCCGGCCACCGATTTTCAAAGCAGGAGAATTTGCATGAAACTTGACCCGAAAACCATCGTGGACGGGACCACCGCCCGTCTGCTCATCAACCACGATATGAAGCTCAGCGAGGCGACGCCGGAGGCGCTGCACGACGCGCTGGCCAGCACCCTGATGGAGCACATCAGCCGCCTCTGGTCGGAGCGGAAGCAGGCCCGGAGCCGGGAGCGCCACGCCTACTACTTCTCCGCCGAATACCTGATTGGCCGCCTGATCTACTCCAACCTCTACAACCTGGGGCTTCTGGACGAGATCCGCGCCCTCTTCGCGGAAAAGGGCGTGGACATCGCCTGTATGGAGGACATCGAGGACGCGGCCCTGGGCAACGGCGGCCTGGGTCGGCTGGCGGCCTGCTATCTGGACTCCGCCGCCACCCTGGGCGTGCCCCTGACGGGCTACGGTCTGCGCTACAAGTTCGGCCTGTTCAAGCAGCGCATCGACGAGCAGGGCGACCAGCGGGAGCTGGCCGACGACTGGACGAAGCACGGCGACCCCTGGAGCTGGCGGCGGGACAAGCACACCGTCACCATCGCCTTCCCGGAGCACACGGTGCTGGCCGTGCCCTACGACGTGCCGGTCATCGGCTACGGCGTGGACAACATCGGCACGTTGCGCCTGTGGCAGTGCGAGGCGGTCCAGGAGCTGGACTTCGACGAGTTCAACGCCCAGCACTATGAGCGCGCCCTGGCCGCCAAGAACAAGGCCGAGGACATCACCCGGGTCCTCTACCCCAACGACACGGAGCGGGAGGGGAAGCGGCTGCGCATCAAGCAGCAGTACGTCCTCTCCAGCGCCAGTTTGCAGGACATCCTCCGCTATTACCGGGAGGCCCACGGCGACGACCTGAGCCATCTTCCGGCGTTCATCACGATCCAGCTCAACGACACCCACCCGGCCATGAGCATCCCGGAGCTGATCCGGCTTCTGATGCGGGAGGGCTATGACTTCGACCGGGCCTTCGAGCTGACCCGGGGCGTCTTCTCCTACACGAACCACACGGTCATGGCCGAGGCCCTGGAGAAGTGGGACCTGGAGCTGCTGGGCAGCGTGGTCCCGGAGATCGTGGACATCCTCCGGCGCATCCAGGCCCGGCTGGACCGGGAGCATCCGGGCCTTTTCGTGGTCCGGGACAACGTGGCGAACATGGCCAACCTCTCGGTCTACCTGGGCGGCAGCGTCAACGGCGTGGCCCGCATCCACAGCGAGCTGATCCGCCGGGACATCTTCCGGGACTGGTACGCCGTCACGCCGGAGAAGTTCAAGAACGTCACCAACGGCATCACCCCCCGGCGCTGGCTGGGCCTCAGCAACCCGGAACTGACGGCGCTGCTTCGCGAGCGCTGCGGGGAGGGCTTCCTGACCGACCTGGACCGCCTGCGCGCCCTCCGGGAGCGCATCGACGGGGATCTGATCCGCCGCTTCGACGCGGTGAAGCGCCGGAAAAAGGAGCAGCTGGCCGCCGTCCTCCGCCGCCAGGAGGGGGTGGAGGTGGACCCGTCGGGCGTGTTCGACATCCAGGTGAAGCGCGCCCACGAGTACAAGCGCCAGCTGATGAACGCCCTGGGCGTGATGGACCTCTATTTCGACCTGAAAGAGGGCAAACTGCCCGACTTCCCCAACACCACCGTCCTCTTCGGCGCGAAGGCCGCGCCGGGCTACCGCCGGGCCAAGAGCGTGATCCGCTACATCAACCGGGTCGCCCGGCTCGTGAACGCCGACCCCGCGGTGAACGGGCGGCTGAAGGTGCTGTTCGTCCAGAACTACAACTGCTCCTACGCCGAGCACCTGATTCCCGCCGCCGACATCAGCGAGCAGATCTCCCCGGCGGGCACCGAGGCCAGCGGCACCGGCAACATGAAGTTCATGCTGAACGGCGCGGTGACCCTGGGCACCCTGGACGGGGCCAACGTGGAAATCGCCGAGGAAGCCGGCGCGGAGAACGAATATCTCTTCGGTGCCACCATCGCGGACATCGCCCGCATCCGGGACAGCTACCGGGCCCGGGACATCTATGAGCGGGACGGGCGCATCCGCCGCCTGGTGGACACCCTGATCGACGGCACCGTGCCCACGGACGAGGGACTGCGGGAGCTGTGGCGCAGCCTGCTGGACGGCGTGGACTGGAACCGGGCGGATGTGTACTATATCCTCTACGACCTGCCCAGCTATCTGGACACCCGCCGCCGGGCGCTGTACGACTGGCGGGACCGGGAGAGCTTCGGGCGCAAGTGCCTGCTGAACATCGCCGCCGCCGGAAAGTTCTCCAGCGACCGGGCCATCCGGGAGTACGCCGAACAGATCTGGAAGCTGCCGCGCTGAACCCCCGGCCGCATGGCCGCGCAGCGCACGCGGGCGGATATTGCAGCTTTCACCAAGCGGGCGGAGCGTTCCGGCTCCCGCCTCCAAAGATTGGAACACACACGATATGACCATTGTTTTTAACATCCTGTCCCTGCTGGGCGGCCTGGCCATGTTCCTGTACGGGATGCGCCTGATGGGGGACGGCCTGAAGGAAGGTTCCTCCGGCACCCTCAAGGTGGTGATGGAGAAAGTCACCAACAACCCCGTCAAGGCCTTCCTGCTGGGTCTCGCCATCACGGCGCTGATCCAGTCCTCCACCGCCACCATCGTCATCACCTCCGGTCTGGTGGGGGCGGGCATCATCAAGCTGCGGCAGTCCCTGGGCATCATCATCGGGGCCAACGTGGGCACCACCGTCACCGGCCAGATCATCCGGCTGCTGGACATCAACGCCGACTCCGCCGCCTGGCTCCAGGTCTTCCGGCCCTCCACCCTGGCGCCCCTGGCCCTGATCATCGGCGTCGCCCTCATCATGGGCTTCTCCTTCCGGAACGCCCGGACCGTGGGCAACATCGCCATCGGTTTCGGCATCCTCTTTTCCGGCCTGCTGAACATGACGGCCAGCGTGGACACCCTGACGGACATGGGCATCTTTGAGTCCCTCTTCGCCAGTCTGGGGGACAATCCGGTGCTGGGCTATCTCACCGGCGTGGGCGTCTCCTTCGTGCTGCAAAGCTCCTCCGCCGCCGTGGGCATCCTGCAGGCCTTCTCCGCCTCGGGCCAGCTCCAGTTCAACGCCATCTACGCGGTCATCGTCGGCATCTATCTGGGCGACTGCGTCACCACCGCCATTGTCTGCTCCATCGGCGCGAAGCCGGAGGCCCGGCGGGTTGGCATCGTGAACATCCTCTTCAACCTGAGCAAGTCCGCGCTGGTGCTGGCGGCCGTGGCGCTGCTGCGGCATCTGGGGGCCCTGGACGGACTCTGGGAGCGGGTGGTGAACTCCGGCACCATCGCCAACACCAACACCGTCTTCAACCTGGGCTGCGCCATCTGCCTGTTCCCCCTGCTGCCCAGCTATGAACGGCTGAGCCGCCGCATCGTCCGGGACCGGCAGGAGAAGCCGGACGGGGAGCGCTCCTACGAAAAGAAGCTGGACGCCCTCAGCCCCGCTTTCTATGACACCCCCGCCCTGGCGCTGCGGAGCTGCTACGACCTGCTGCTGACCATGTTTTACGCCGCCTGCGCCAACATCCGCCGCTCCTTCGGCCTGCTGCGCCAGTTCGACGCGGCGAAGCTGAAACAGGTCTCCGCCGAGGAGGACGAGATCGACCGCATGGCCGACCGCCTGGGCAACTATCTGGTGACCTTGTCCTCCCACCTCTCCGCCGAGCTGCACATCTCCATCCTGAACCAGTACCACAAGCTGGTGACGGAGTTCGAGCGCCTGGGCGACCACGCGATGAACATCGCGGAGACGGGCCGGGACATGGCCGGCAAGCAGGTACACTTTTCCGCCTGGGCCCTGGGGGAGCTGGACATCCTGGAGGACCTGATCGGACGCATCCTGCGCTACACCGAACAGGCCTTCAAGACCCGGGACCTGTCCTCCGCCCGCCACATCGAGCCGCTGGAACAGGTGGTGGACGACGTGGTCTACGCCTTCCGGGAGGAACATCTGGCCCGACTGCGCAGCGGCACCTGCAGCGTGGACGCGGGCACCTCCTACATGAACGTACTGGCGGACGTGGAGCGCATTTCCGACGTCTGCTCCAACGTGGGCGTCTCCGTGGTGGCCCGGGTCAGCCCCAGCCAGCAGGCCCACGACTACATCTCCCTGCTCCACGCCGGGCACGATGAGCGCTTCAACCGGGAGTACCGGGCCGCCCACGAGGAGTATTTCCGCCGCATCGGCGCCCTGAGCGCCCCGGAGAAAAGCGGCGAAGCCCCCGTGTGAAGCTCCAAACGAAAAAAACGCTGCCCCGTCGGTGTCTGTGCCGACGGGGCAGCGCTTTGTCTGTTTTCCAAAGGGGCGCTCAGAGGATCCCGGTCACCTCAAAGAAGCGGGTCAGCTCCTCCACGAAGGCCTCCCGGCTGTCCAGGAAGGGGCCGTGGCCGCTGTGCAGCACCACTTCGTGCAGGATGCCGCCGTTCTCCTGATACCGGTCCATCACATGGCGGGTCTGGGTCAGCATGGGCTGGGGCGGATAGAGCCGCTCCCCCGGATAGCCGGGGATGATGCCCATCTTGCCCAGATAGGCCACGTCGCAGATGCTGCCGTCGCAGATGATCACGTCCTGGTCGCCCCGCACCCAGAGGATCGGGGGCTTGTGGGGCAGGTCCACGATGCCGTCCAGGCGGCAGTATTTCGGACTCATGGCGTTGTTGACGCCGCTGAGACCGGTCTGGACAAAGGGCCAGGTCGCGGCGGTCACCACGTCGCCGGGATAGAGCCCCTCGCCCAGCTTGGTGCTGAGGTATCCGGCGATGTACAGCTCCATCTCCTCCCGGGGGATCTGATAGCCGGGCCGGACGTAGGTCTGGGCGATGGAGGTGATGGCAAAGTTCCGGTCCCCCAGCCGCAGCGCGTTGATGAGCAGGGGCGTCACGGTCCCGGCGCCGCTGGCCAGGCCCTCGGGCTGATAGAGCTTGCCGTCGGCGTCATAGCTGCCGCCGAAGCCGTAGGGGGAGAGGGGGGCCACCAGCACCAGGCTCTCCAGCTTTTCGCTGTAGTCGATGGCGTACTGCATGGCCACGCCGCCGCCCATGGACCAGCCCAGCAGGGAGAAGGACTCCCAGCCCAAAGCCCGCATCAGCGCGTCCACGTCGTCGGAGTAGTCCCGCATCCCGCGGGTGGCGTCGATGGGCAGCGGCTCGGTCTCGCCGAAGCTCCGCAGGTCCAGGGCCACCATCTCAAACTCGTCTTCCAGCTGCTTCATCAGCGGCAGATAGAACAGGGAGGAGGAGCAGTCCCCGTGGAGCAGCACCAGCTTCGGAAGTCCGGCGCGCCCCAGGTGATGATAGGCCACCCTCAAGCGGGCGGTCTCGCTCTTGAATGTTTCAAATTCCATGCCTTGCGGTTCCTTTCTCTTGACAGTTCCTTCTTCTATAATAGACCATTTGTCCCGCCTCTGTCAATGTTGGAGACGTTTTTTTCATGCGCCGCAGCGACGATTTTAGCACTCTATTGTGTCGAGTGCTAAAATTCACAGTTTGTTCATCAATTATCCGAGAATCGTTCACGACTTTGACGTATACTGACATTTGAACAGAACAGGCGGAGCGGCGGCCCGCCCGGCCCAGGGGCAGGACGCCGAGCGCCGCGAAGGAGGAGCGCATATGAACGCAGATCGTTTCACACAAAAGAGCATCGCCGCCATCCAGGACGCCCAGAACCTGGCGCGGGAATACGGCAACCAGCAGATCGAGCAGCTGCACCTGCTGGCGGCCCTCTGCGGGGACGCGGAGGGGCTGATCCCCCAGCTGCTGACCGCCATGGGCGTGGACGCCGGGGGCTTCCTGGCCGCCGTGGGGACGGAGCTGGAGAAGCTGCCCAAGGTCCGGGGCTACGGCGGCGAGGCGGGCAAGGTCTACATCTCCGCCGACGTGGACGCGGCGCTGCGGAGCGCCGAGCAGACCGCCGGCTCCATGAAGGACGAGTACATCTCCGTGGAGCACATCTTCCTGGGTCTGCTGGACGCCGCCGGCAACGCGGTATCGGAGCTGCTGCGCACCTTTGAGATCACGAAGGACCGGGCCATGCAGGCCCTGGCCCAGGTACGGGGCAACCAGCGGGTCACCAGCGACAACCCGGAGGGGACCTACAACGCCCTGAAAAAGTACGGCACGGACCTGGTGGAGCGGGCGCGGCAAAACAAGCTGGACCCGGTCATCGGCCGGGACGACGAGATCCGCAACGTGATCCGCATCCTCTCCCGCAAGAGCAAGAACAACCCGGTGCTGATCGGCGAGCCGGGCGTGGGCAAGCCCGCCATCGCCGAGGGCCTGGCCCAGCGCATCGTCAAGGGCGACGTGCCCTCCAGCCTCAAGGATAAGACAGTATTTTCCCTTGACATGGGCAGCCTGGTGGCCGGGGCCAAATACCGGGGCGAATTCGAGGAGCGTTTGAAGGCCGTGCTGGCCGAAGTGCGCAAGAGCGAGGGGCGCAT
>JAFYIF010000272.1 GCA_017538775.1 Oscillospiraceae bacterium
ATCCGGACGGCGTTTTTTGCTACAAGCTTTCAGCGCGCGGGGCGCTCACACTTCTGGTTGGCCACGCCGCAGCTCGTCTTGCAGGCGGACTGGCAGGAGGTCTGGCATTCGCCGCAGCCGCCGTGCTTGGCGCTCTCGCAGAGGTTCCGGGTCTCCAGCGTCTTGATACGTTCCATGTTCTCGCTCTCCGTTCTGATGAAAATGGGGGTTTCAGGCGTTTCTCACTTTACCACATGAGACCGGGCAAGTCAAGAATCATCGAATCAGATGGTGGGGCAGTCCGTCTGGCGGTAGGTCTCCAGGAACTGGCCGACCCGGAGCATGGCGTCGTAGAGGATCTCCGCCTCCGGGAGCATGACCAGGCGGAAGTGGTCCGGGGCGGCCCAGTCGAAGCCGCTGCCGGGGATGAACAGGACGTGGGTGCCGTGGAGCACGTCCAGGGCGAACTGGCGGTCGCTGGTGATGTTATATCGCTCCGTGTCGATCTTCGGGAAGAGGTAGAAGGCCGCGTGGTTCTTCACATAGCTGATGCCGGGGATCTGGTCCAGGGCGCGGCAGGTGGCCTCCCGCTGCTCAAAAAGCCGCCCGCCGGGCAGCAGCATGGCACGGGTGCTGGCCGGGTCGGAAAGGGCGGCGGGGATGACCAGCTGGGTCAGGGCGTTGCTGCACAGGCGCATGGCGGCCAGCTTGTGGATGGCGCCCATGAAGCTGGTGCGGAAGGCGGCGGGGCCGCTGACCACCATCCAGCCGCAGCGGAAGCCGCAGATGATGTGGCTCTTGCTCAGGCCGTTGCAGGTCACCACGGGCAGGTCCGGGGCCAGGGCCGCCACGCTGACGGCGCTCAGGTCGTCCATCACCAGGCGGTCATAGATCTCGTCGGAGATGATGACCAGGTCGTGTTCCCAGGCCAGGGCGATGATGTCCAGCAAAATCTCCGTGGGGTAGACCGCGCCGGTGGGGTTGTTGGGGTTGATGACCAGGATGGCCTTGGTTTTCGGCGTGATCTTCCGGCGGATGTCCTCGATGTCGGGATACCAGGAATTGCCCTCATCGCAGCGGTAGAGGACCGGCTTGGCCTCGGCGATGACGGCCACGTTGGTCCAGAGGGAATAGCTGGGGGTGGGGATCAGCACCTCGTCCCCCGGGTTGAACAGGGCGCTGCCGATCATGCTGGCGATCTCGCTGACGCCGTTGCCGATGCACACGTCGGCGGGGCTGATGCCCTGGAAACCCCGGCCCTGCTGGTATTCGCAGATGGCCTCCCGCGCCTCCGGCATCCCCTGCACGTCGCAGTAGGGCACGGCGTCCGCGATCCGGGCCAGCAGGGAGTCGTGGACGCTCTCCGGCATCGGGAAGCCGAACTTGCCGGGGTTGCCGGTGTTCAGCTTCAGCACCTTTTCGCCCCGGGCCTCCATGCGGTTGGCCTCGATGAACAGCGGGCCGCGGATGTCGGAATTCACAAACTCCATGCGGTCGGCTAATTTGATTGGTGTCATGACAGGTCCCTCCTGTGGCGCCTTTGCTGTGATTTTTTCCGCATTATAGCACAGCTCTCTGAAAATTGCACGAATTTTCTTTCTCTCAGTTGACGAATGGGACAAAAAGCGTTAATATTGAACAAATTCTGTTTTCGGGGGGAGCGTCTCTTTATGGATTACAGAAACGGCGCGAGCGCGCTCTTGCTCGATTTTCTCTCCTATCACGAGACCATCCGGGGCCATTCCCCCAAAACGGTGGACGAATACTTCCTGGACCTGCGGGGCTTTTTCCGCTTTTTGAAGCTGCACCGGGGCCTGGTCCCGCCGGACACGGAGCCGGAGGACATCGACATCTCCGATGTGGGTCTGGACTTCCTGCGCACGGTCACGCGCTCGGAGATCTACGCCTATCTCAGCTATCTGAGCCGGGACAAGCTGCGCAACGCCCGCTCCCGCAGCCCCAGCTACGGCCTTTCCCCCGCCAGCCGGGCCAGGAAGATCGCCGCCATCCGCAGCCTTTACAAATACCTGACCGTCAAGACCCACCAGCTCACGGAGGACCCGGTGCGGGACCTGGACGCGCCAAAGCTGCCCCGGACCCTCCCCCGCTATCTCTCCCTGGAGGAGAGCCAGCGGCTGCTGCGCGCCGTGGAGGGGCGGCAGCGGACGCGGGACTACTGCATCCTCTGCATCTTCCTGAACTGCGGGCTGCGCATCAGCGAGATCGTGGGCCTGAACCTGGGCGACCTCCGGGCCGACCACCTCCGGGTGGCGGGCAAGGGGGGCAAGGAGCGGGTGGTCTTCCTGAACGACGCGGTGGCCGAGGCCCTCAACGACTATCTGGCCCTGCGCTCCAATTGCAAGGCCACGGAGCCGGGGGCCCTGTTCCTGACCGCCTCCGGCAAGCGCGTCTCCCGCGCGGCGGTCCACGCCATGGTGAAGAAGACCCTGCTCCGGGCGGGGCTGGACGCGGAACACTACTCGGCCCACAAGCTGCGGCACACCGCCGCCACGCTGATGCTCCAGAACGGCGTGGACGTGCGGACGCTCCAGGAGCTGCTGGGGCACGAACACCTGAACACCACCCAGATCTACACCCACGTGGACTCCGGGGAGCTGCGCACCGCCGCCCGGGCCAATCCTTTGGCCCACTTCTCCCCCAACTCTGACGACACGGAGGAACCCTGACCATGGTTTTTTCCAGCACCACCTTCCTCTTCTTCTATCTGCCCCTCGTCCTGGCGGTCTACTATCTCGTGCCCGCCCGCGGGCGCAACGTCTGGCTCTTCGCGGTGAACCTGGTCTTCTACGGCTGGGGGGAGCCGGTCTACATCCTGCTGATGCTTTTCTCCATCACCCTGAACTACGCCGCCGGGCTGCTGGTGGACCGGTATCGGGAGACTGAGCCGAACAAGGCGAAGGCCGTGCTGGTCTGGGACATCGTGCTGAATCTGGCCATGCTGGGCTTTTTCAAGTACTACGACCTCTTCGCCGCCACGCTGAGCCGCATCCCCGGCCTGACGGTGCCGGTGCTGAACGTGGCCCTGCCCATCGGCATCTCCTTCTACACCTTCCAGACCATGAGCTATCCCATCGACGTGTACCGCGGGGACGCTCAGGCCCAGCGCAACTACATCTCCTTTGGCACCTTCGTGGCCCTGTTCCCCCAGCTCATCGCCGGGCCCATCGTCCGCTACAAGGACATCGCCGACCAGCTGGCCTTCCGGGCCGGGGGCACGGAGCAGTTCGCCTCCGGCGTCCGGCGCTTCACGGTGGGACTGGCAAAAAAGGTGCTGATCGCCAACAACGTGGGGGCGCTCTGGGACCTGTACGCGGCGAAGGCCCCGGGGGAGCTGAGCGTCCTGGGGGCCTGGCTGGGGTCGGCGGCCTTCGCTTTGCAGATCTACTTCGACTTCTCCGGCTACTCCGACATGGCCATCGGCCTGGGGCGGATGCTGGGCTTTGAGTTTCTGGAAAACTTCAACTATCCCTATCTCTCCCGCAGCGTGACGGAGTTCTGGCGGCGCTGGCACATGAGCCTGGGCACCTGGTTCCGGGACTATGTCTACATCCCCCTGGGCGGCAACCGGGCGGGGCTGGCCCGGCAGCTGCTGAACATCCTGATCGTCTGGGCCCTGACGGGCTTCTGGCACGGGGCCAGCTGGAGCTTTTTGCTCTGGGGCCTCTACTACGCCCTGTTCCTGATGCTGGAGAAGCTCTTCCTGGGGAAGTGGCTGGAAAAGGCGGGGGCCTTTTCCCACCTCTATCTGCTGCTGATCGTGCTGCTGGGCTGGGTGATCTTCAACCTCACCGACCTGGGGGCCGCCCTGGGCTACTACCGGGCCATGTTCGGCGGCGGGAGCGGGCTGTGGAGCGAGTTTGACCTCTATTCCCTGCGCAGCTATGCCGTGACGCTGCTTTTGGGCGCGCTGGCCGCGCTGCCGCTGGGCAAGCGCGTGTACTGGAAGCTGCCGGAGCGGGCCAGAAATCTGCTGACGCCGGTGCTGATCGCGGCGGCGCTGGTCCTCTCCACCGCCTATCTGGTGAACGCTTCCTACAACCCCTTCCTCTATTTCCGATTTTGAGCATCCGGAGGTGACGCCCATTATGCTGAAACGCAGCGCATTCTGGCAGATTCTGGTCTTCCTGCTGTTTCTGGGAGCCTTTTTCGCGGCGCATCTGGCCCTGCCGGACCGCAGCTTCTCCGAGCGGGAGAACCGCAGCCTGCAAACCGCGCCGAAGTTCACGTTTTCCGCCCTGTTCGCCGGGAAGTTCACCGCGGCGGCGGAGCGTTATGTCAACGACCAGTTCCCGCTGCGGGACGACTGGATCACCCTCAAGGCCGCCGCGGAGCTGGCTTCCGGCAAGTCGGAGAACAACGGCGTCTGGCTCTGCGCCGGGGACACGCTGCTGGAGTGCTTCACCGCGCCGGAGCCGGAGGCCGTGGCCGGGCAATTAGCCGGGGTGAACGCCCTCAGCGCCCGGGCGGGGGTTCCCGTGACCCTGGCGCTGGTGTCCTCCTCCGCCGAACTCTGGGGGGAGCTGCTGCCCGAGGGGGCCCCGAACGACAGCCAGGAGGAGTTCATCGCCTCGGTCCGCGCCGCCGTGGACTGCCCCAGCGTGGACCTCTGCGCGGCGCTGGCCCCCCACCGGGACGAGCCCATCTATTACCGCACGGACCACCACTGGACCACCCTGGGGGCCTATTACGGCTACGCCGCCCTGGGCCAGGCCCTGGGCTATGAGCCCCTGCCCCTCTCGGCCTACAGCCCCCGGGTGGTCAGCGAGCGCTTTTACGGCACGGCCTGGTCCAGCTCCGGCTTCTCCTGGGTCCGGCCCGACGTGCTGACGACGTATGTCAACCAGGGTTCGGCATCCATCACCAACTATTCCCAGGGCGTGGCGGAAGTGGGATCGCTGTATGTGGAACGCTTCCTGGAACAGCGGGACAAGTATTCCTACTTCTACGGCGGCAACACCCCCCGCCTGGTGGTGGAGACGGGCAACGAGGGGGAGCGGCTGCTGATTCTGCGGGACAGCTATATGGACTCCCTGAGTCCCTTTCTCTACCCCCATTTTTCCCAGCTGCACATCCTGGACCTGCGCTATTTCCGGGAGGACATCTACAGCTATCTGCGGGACAACGGCATCGACCGGGTGCTGGTGTGCTACAGCG
>JAFYIF010000273.1 GCA_017538775.1 Oscillospiraceae bacterium
GAAAGAATGCTGTCGGGCTTTTCCTTGGCTATTATCCTTTTAACGGTCGTCAGAGTCAGCGGCTCGATATATACCTTGTCAGCCATGACGCTGTCGGTCATGATGGTCGCGGGGTTGGAGTTGCAGAGCACGACCTCGTAGCCCTCCTCCTTGAGGGCCAGGCAGGCCTGCGTGCCGGCATAATCGAATTCGGCGGCCTGTCCGATGACGATGGGCCCGGAGCCGATGACCAGCACTTTTTTGATTCGCTTATCCTTCGGCAAAGGAATTCGCCTCCCAGATTTCCAGATTTATAGGGTGGCGGCCATGACCGCCTTGATGGTGTGCATCCGGTTCTCCGCCTCGTCAAAGACGATGGACTGCGCCCCGGAGAAGACCTCGTCGGTCACCTCCATGCAGTCGATGCCGAATTTCTGATAGACTTCCAGCCCCGTCTCGGTCTCCAGGTCGTGGAAGGAGGGGAGACAGTGCATGAAGCGGGCATGTTCCCCGGCCAGGGCCATCAGCTCGGCGGTGACCCGGTAGGGCGTCAGCGCCGCGATGCGCTCGGCCCAGACGCTGTCCGGCTCGCCCATGGAGACCCAGACGTCGGTGTACAGCACGTCCGCGCCCACCACCGCCTTCTTCGGGTCGGTCTCAAAGTCCAGGGTCGCGCCGGTCTCTTTGGCGATCTCCCGGCAGCGGGCGATCAGCGCCGGGTCGGGGAAATAGGCCTCCGGCGCGCAGGCCGTGAAGCGCAGGCCCAGCTTGGCGCAGCCGATCATCAGGGAGTTGCCCATGTTGTAGCGGGCGTCCCCCAGATAGACCAGCTTCCGGCCCTGGAGGGAGCCGAAGTGCTCCCGGACGGTCATGGCGTCGGCCAGCACCTGGGTGGGGTGGAATTCGTTGGTCAGTCCGTTCCAGACGGGGACCCCGGCCCACTTCGCCAGGGCCTCCACCCGGGCCTGGCCGAAGCCCCGGTATTCGATGCCGTCGAACATCCGGCCCAGCACCTGGGCGGTGTCGGCGATGCTCTCCTTCTTGCCGATCTGGGAGGCCTTGGGGTCCAGATAGACCGCGTGCATCCCCAGGTCCGCCGCCGCCACCTCGAAGGCGCAGCGGGTCCGGGTGCTGGTCTTCTCAAAGATCAGGGCCACGTTTTTCCCCTCGTGCAGCCGGTGGGGGACGCCCGCCCGTTTCTTGGCCTTGAGTTCATCGGCCAGGTCCAGCAGGGCGGTCAGTTCCTCCGGCGTGTAGTCCAGGAGGGTAAGAAAACTGCGGCCCCGGAAGGAGGAGAGGGAGGGGGGCATGATGGTGTCGTTCATGGTTGACTCCTTTATATGAGAGGGAAATATTGACTGAAAACTGAAGATTGAAAACTGAAAAATGAAGAATGGCTGGCTGAAAACGCAGCGTGCAAAGTTTGCACATAACTATTCATTCTTAAGTCTTAAGTTTTCAGTCTTCAGTAAAAAACCGTATTCTCACCCGGCGCAGGCCGCCCGGATGACTTCCACCGCCCGTTTCAGCAACGGGAAGGGAATGTTCAGCGCCGGCAGCAGCCGCAGCCGGTCTTTCGCGGTCAGGCAAAGCACCCCCGCCTCCCGGCAGGCCAACAGCACCTCCCCGGCGGGCTTTTCGGTCCGGATGCCGATCATCAGGCCCAGGCCGCTGACGCCCAGCACCCCGGGCGCGCCCTCCAGCTGAGAGAAGATGTAGGCGCTCTTTTCCCGCACTTCGGCCAGCAGC
>JAFYIF010000274.1 GCA_017538775.1 Oscillospiraceae bacterium
AGCATGACCCCCGCCTCGGCGCACATTTGCCGGGTCTCCTCCGGCCAGACGCTGGCCTGGACCTCGCCGATGTGGGCTTTGCCCAGCAGCAGCATACTGAGGCGGCTCTGGCCGATGCCGCCGCCAATGGTCAGGGGCAGCTCGCCGTTCAGCAGCATCCGGTGGTAGGTGCGTTCCCGGCGCTCGTCGCAGCCGGCGGCGCTGAGCTGGCGGTCCAGGGTCTCCGGGTCCACCCGGATGCCCATGCTGCTCAGTTCAAAGGCGCAGCCCAGCAGCTCGTTCCAGACCAGGATGTCCCCGTTGAGGCTCCAGTCGTCGTAGTCCGGACTTCTCCCGTCGTGGGGCTTCCCGCTGCGCAGCGGCGCGCCGATGCCCATGACGAAGGCGGTGCCGCACTCCCGCAGCAGGGCGTCCTCCCGCTCCCGGGGGCTGCGCTCCGGCCAGCGGTCCTCCAGCTCCTGGGCCGTGACGAAGCGGATCTCCCGGCTGACGGAGGGCACCTGCAGCAGCCGGGGATAGATGGCCTGGAGCGTCCGCTGGGTGTCGGACACGGCGCGGACGATGTCGATGACCGTGCTTTTCAGGTAGTCCAGGGTCCGGTCCCGCTCGGTGATGACCTTCTCCCAGTCCCACTGGTCCACATAGACGCTGTGCAGGTTGTCCAGGGAGTCCTCGTCCCGGCGGATGGCGTTCATGTCGGTATAGATGCCCTTGCCGGGGTAGAAGCCGTAGCGGTGCAGGGCCATGCGCTTCCACTTGGCCAGGGACTGGACCACCTGGGCCTCGCCGCCGGTGGCGGGGATCTCGAAGGAGACGGGGCGCTCCACGCCGTTTAAGTTGTCGTTCAGGCCGCTCTGTTCCTCCACGAAGAGGGGCGCGGAGACCCGGTAGAGCTGCAAAGCGGCGGACAGGTTGTCCTCAAACAGCCGGTGCAGCAGGCCGATGGCCATTTGGGTGTCGTGGACGCTGAGCAGACTGCGATAGCCTGCGGGGATGAAGGGTTTCATATGGCTTACCTCCGCTCTTCCGACAGCGCCTCGATGAAGCGCTGGTAATAGTTCTCCGCGCTGCGGCGGAAATTGGCCTCGATGATCCGGGCCTGGCGCTCGTTGGCGGCCAGGATCTTCAGGTCGAAGATGCTGCCCCGCCCGTCGTCCATGGAGAGATAGACGGTGACGCCCTCCTCGCCCACCTCGTGATTGGCCAGGATCATGGACTGCCGCCGCATCTCATCGACCACGGGCCGCATGACCCGCAGGGCCTTGGTGCGGACGGAGTAGGGGAGGCTGGTCTCCAGCACCTCGCAGTTCTGGCTGCCCTTGGCGGTGACGCGGTAGCCCTCGGCGCCCTTCTCCGCCTGGGCGTTGTCCACCAGCTCCGCCAGGCAGTCCTTGTAGTCGAAATAGGTCACCCCCGGGTCGATCAGCACCAGATCGGCCAGGGACTCCCCGTCAATGGGGCCGGGGAGATGCCGCAGCACGAACAAAATCAGCAGCTTGATCTCCACCCGCTGGTGGATGAATCCGAATTTCTCGTTCACGCGTCCGCCTCCGTTTCCAGCCTGGCTCCCCCGCCCGGGCGGGGGAAGCACAGCATAATAAAATCAGTATACACCATCGCCTCCCCTGCGTACAGTCTTTTTTTCCGCCGTCGAATTTTTTTGAAAGACGGTAGGCAAGGGCGGGGGAATGTGCTATAGTAGGCTTATCTTTTTGTCGGGGGGGTGCGGCCATGGCTGCGGAACGCAGGAAGTCCGCCCCGGCGCCGGAGCCGCTGTGCCCCGCGCCGGAGCTGGGCCTGACGGCGGAGCAGGCGGCGGAGCGGCTGCGGGCCGGGCTCGCCAATCTGCCGGTGCAGGCCCCCGGCAAGCGCGTGAGCCAGATCCTCTTCACCAACATCTTCACCTATTTCAACCTGGTCTTCGTGATCCTCGCGGCCCTGGTGGCGCTGACCGGGAGCTGGAACAACCTGACCTTCATGGGCGTGGTGCTGTGCAACACAGCCATTGGAATTATCCAGGAACTGCGCAGCAAGCGCGTCCTGGACCGGCTGAAGCTCCTGAACGCCCAGCGCGTCACCGCCATCCGGGACGGGACGGAGCAGGAACTGCGCAGCGAGGAGCTGGTGCGGGACGACGTGGTGGTCTTCCGGGCGGGGGAGCAGATCTGCGCGGACGCGGAGGTGCTGAGCGGCACCTGCCGGGTGAACGAGGCCCTGGTGACCGGGGAGGCGGACGAGATCACGAAGCAGTCGGGGGACCGGCTGCTGTCCGGGAGCTTTCTGGTCAGCGGCCTGTGCCGGGCGCGGCTCACCGCCGTGGGCGCAGAGTCCTATGCGGGCCGCCTGACGCTGGAGGCCCGGCGCAGCCTCCGCAGCCACGAGTCGGAGATGATGCACGCCCTGAGCCAGTTGGTCAAGTGGATCGGCATCCTTCTCTTCCCCCTGGGGGCGGCGCTGCTGTTCAAGGAGCTGGTCTGGCGCCACGCGGACTGGGGCGAGGCCATCGTGCAGACCGTGGCGGCCCTGATCGGCATGATCCCCGAGGGGCTGTATCTGCTGACCAGTCTGGCCCTGGTGGCAAGCGTGGTGCGCCTGGCCCAGCGGCAGACCCTGGTGCATGAGCTGAAAAGTATCGAGACCCTGGCCCGGGTGGATGTCCTCTGCGTGGACAAAACCGGCACCATCACCGAAAACACCATGTCCCTGGACAGCCTCCTGCCCCTGAACGGCGCATCGGAGGCCGAGCTGCGGGGCCTGCTGGGGGACTATGTGGCCGCCATGGGCGGCGAGAACGACACGATGCAGGCCCTGAAAGGCAGCTTCGACGGCTGCGGCGCGGGCCGGACCCCGGCGGAGCTGTTCCCCTTCACCTCCGCGAAGAAGTATGGCGCGGCGTGCTTCACGTCCGGCGAGAGCTGCTATCTGGGCGCGCCGGAGGTGCTGCTGGGGCAGCGGGTGGCCGAGCTGGAGCTGCCCCTGTCGGCCCTGGCGGGCCGGGGCTGCCGGGTGCTGCTGCTGGCCGGGTCTGAACTTGCCCCGGAGGCCGAGCGCGCCCCGGACAGCGCGGACCTGCGCCCCCTGGCCCTCATCGCCCTGCACAACCCCATCCGCGCCGCCGCGCCGGAGACCTTCCGCTATTTCGCCTCCGAGGGGGTCTCCGTCCGGGTCATCTCCGGGGACAACCCCCGCACGGTCTCCCAGGTGGCGAAAAGCGCGGGCATCCCCGGGGCCGAGCGCTGGATCGACGCCCGGGACCTGACGGACGACGCGGCCCTGGACCGGGCCGCAGCGGACTGCACCGTCTTCGGGCGGGTCACGCCGGAGCAGAAGCGCCGCCTGATCCGCGCCCTGAAGGCCCAGGGCCACACCGTGGCCATGACCGGCGACGGGGTCAACGACGTGCTGGCGCTGAAAGAGGCGGACTGCTCCGTGGCCATGGCCGCGGGCAGCGACGCGGCCAGCCGGGTCAGCGACCTGGTGCTGCTGGAAAACGACTTCTCCGTGATGCCCGGCGTGGTGGCGGAGGGGCGGCGGGTCATCAACAACATCGAGCGCAGCGCCACGCTGTTCCTGCTGAAAAACATCTTCGCCCTGGCCCTGGCTCTCACCTCCCTGTTCTTCGCCCTGCCTTTCCCTTTCACGCCGGTGCAGGTGAGTCTGGTCAGTATGCTGACCATCGGCTTCCCGGCCTTCGTGCTGGCCCTGGAGCCCAACGAGAGCCTGGTCCGGGGCCGCTTCCTGGCCAACGTCCTGCGCCGGGCCGTGCCCCCGGCCTTCACCGACTATCTGCTGATCCTGGCGGCCATCCTGGCGGCCCGGCGGCTGGGTCTGCCGCCCGGGGAGCTGAGCACGGTCTGCGTCTACCTCATGAGCCTGGTGGGCCTGGCGGTCATCCTCCGCCTGTGCCTCCCCTTTACCCCCATCCGAAAACTGCTGCTTCTGGCCATCGCCCTGGGCTACGCCCTGGCGATCCTGGGCCTGGACTGGTGGTTCCAGCTCAGCCCCCTGAGCGGAAACGCCCTCCTGCTCCTGGCCGCCGGAGCGGCGCTGATCTGGCCGCTGCTGCTGGGCCTGACGCGGCTGTGGGAACGTGCGATGTGCGAAAAGCAATGACGAAGGGCGGACAAACGAACAGCAAAGCGTTTTCGCGGGAAACCGATCCGGCTTCCCGCGAAAAATTTGTTTTGCGAAAAAAGGGAGAGCGGGGTGAAACTTTTCCCCGATTATCCGACTATCTCAGAGTGTACGGCAGCGCGCGGGCCGTGAAAAACCGGAGAGGCGAGACAGACATGGACGAGGAAGCGAAGCTGCTGCGGCGGCTGAAAAACGGCGACGGGGCGGCGCTGGAGGCGGCGATCCGGCTCTATACGCCCTATCTCAG
>JAFYIF010000021.1 GCA_017538775.1 Oscillospiraceae bacterium
CCCGTCGCGCCGCCGCAGCCCGAAGCGCCCGCCGCCGTGCCGCCCCAGCCGGTGCCTGGCCAGGGTCCCGGCCCCTATTCCGGGCCCTATGACCCGATCCCGGACATGTTCAAGGAAGCGCCGCCGGAGCCGAAGGTGAAAAAGCCCCGGCCCGTGCGGGACGGCAGCCTGCCCAAGCTCGGCTTCGGGCGCGGCGTGGCCTATGTGCTGGCCGGAATTCTGCTGTTCCTGCTGCTGCTCGCGCCTCTGGGCATCTATGTCGTCCGGGAGAGCACCACGGAGGAGGGGCTGAACAGCCTGCTGGCCGACGTGCGCCTGTCCGAGATCCCGGCGGGCGACGTGATCCGCGGGGCCGACCCCCAGCAGACCGTGGCCGGTTGGCTGGGCGACAAGCTCTTTGCCCTGAGCAAGAAGCTGGACTTCACCACCGAGGCCGTGGCGGACTTCCTGGATCGCAGCACACTGAAAACCGCCGCCGCCAAGGCCGTGGCCGATGTCTGTCACGACTGGTTCGCCGGCAGCGGGGAGCACAGCCTGGGCAAGAACGAGTACAGCGCCATGATCGTGGACAACCAGGGTCTCTTTGAAGACGTGTTCCACAAGGAGCTGCCCACGGAGCTGACCCCGATGCTGGCCGATGTGCTGGTCTCCAGCGGTCTGCCCACCCTGCCCAGTCAGGCGACGCTGCGTGAGGCCCAGCCCACGGCAAGCTTTGTGCTGCAATACGGCTTCTCCTGGATCACCGTCATCGTCCTGCTGCTGCTGGCGGTGCTGGTCCTGCTGCTGATGTGCAAGCTGGCCCGCGGCGTGCTGCGGCCGCTGCGCAGTCTGGGGATCCTGCTTTGCATCCTGGGCGGTCTGACCGCGCTGACCGCCGGGTTTGCCAGGCTGCTGCCGAACCTCTGGAGCGGGCTGCTCCAGGCGGGCTACGTCCCCGGCAAGGTCAGCGCCGCGCTGCTGAGCCGCTATCTCCCCATCTTCCTGGGGATGCTGCTGCTGGGCATTCTGCTCCTGGTGCTGGTCCACCTGATCCGCGCCGGTCAGGCCCGGCGGGCGGCCAAACGTCTGGCGAGAGCTGCCTGAAGCCCAACAAAAATCAAAGCGACCGGGTCCGTCATACGGCGGAGCCGGTCGTCTTTTTCTTTGGGTCTCGCGCCTTAGGCTTCGCGGCGCTCTCTTTGCGGGCACAGATAGGTCTGGAGCAGTTTCAGCAGCGCCTCCGGCTCGTAGGGCTTGGCCAGATGGGCGTTCATGCCGGAATTCAGGCTCTCCTGCACGTCCTCCGGATAGGAGTTGGCGCTGACGGCGATGATGGGGATCTGGCGGTCAAAGCCGCGGATCGCCCGCGTGGCCTCATAGCCGTTCATGACCGGCATCTGGATGTCCATCAGCACGCCGTCGAAGTGGCCCGGCGGGGAGGCGCGGAGCAGATCCACGCCGAGCTTTCCGTTCTCCGCCCGCTCCGACAGGATGTCAAACTGTTCCAGGATCATCGCGGCGATCTCCGCGTTCATGTCGTTGTCCTCCACGATCAGGACCCGCTTCCCGGCCAGGTCGGCCTCGCTGCATCCGGCTTCCTCCGGCGCGGGGGATGCTTCCTCCAGGGTCTCCAGCTCCAGGTCCACCGTGAACTCCGAACCCACGCCCAGCTCACTGCGGACGGAGATCGCGCCGCCCATCAGCTCCACGATCTTCGCGGTGATGGCCAGGCCCAGGCCGCTGCCCTGGACCCGGTTGACCGTCGTGCGCTGGCCCCGGGTGAAGCTGTCGAAGATGTGGGGGAGATAGTCCTCGCTGATGCCGATGCCGGTGTCCCGGATGACGAAGCGGTAGCGGAGCTTTCCCGGCTCCCCCGGTCCCAGCTCCTGGGCATAAAGGTCCACCTCTTTGCCCTCCGGCGTGTATTTGATCGCGTTGCCGATGATGTTGATCAGGACCTGTTCCAGCCGCAGCTCGTCGGCCAGGACGCGGAAATGCCGGACGCTCTCCCGGTGGTAGCCGATCTCCAGCTTTTTCCGCCGGGCCTGGAGGGAGGTGATGTCCTCGATGCGCCGGAACACCGCCGTCAGGTCGCAGGGGGCGAGGTTCAGGCGCATCTCCCCTTTTTCGATCTTGGAGATGTCCAGGATGTCGTTGATCATCGACAGCAGGAAATGACTGGAGGAGGCGATTTTTTCCAGCGTGTCCCGCAGGGTCTCCGGGTCGTGGATGTGTTCTTTGGCGATGTTGGTGTAGCCCACAATGGCGTTCATCGGGGTGCGGATGTCGTGGGACATGTTGGTGAGGAAGTCGTTCTTCGCGTTGGCGATGACCTCCTCCGCCTCCCGCAGCGCCTTTTGCATGGCCTGGCCCCGGCGCACATCGGCGTCCACGTCCTTGAAGCCGCAGACCATGCCCAGTTTGCCGTCGGGCATGTGGACCAGCGCGTACTCGACGCGGAAATAGCGTTCGCTCCCGTCGTCCAGCTTGCGCAGATAGTTCGTGTTGAACTGGGGCTGTTCCCGGAGCCGCTCGACCAGGGCGGGCAGGGCCAACTCCTGACGCAGCCGCGCCCGGTCGCACTCCGCCACCACGGTCTGAATGTAGGCTTCCATGGCGCGGGAATAGCGCTGCTCGGCCATGGCCGCCCGGATCGGCGCGGCGTGGACGCTCCCGGCGACGGTATCCCCCCGGTAGAGGGAAAAGCGCTCGGTCTCCACGTCGTGGATGAGCCAGAGGGTGTGGTAGGATTCGCTCAGCGCCTCGATCACCGCATAGCGGACCGCGTTGTCCTGTTCCTGAAGCAGACGCTGCTCCGTAATGTCGGAAATGAACACGAAGTAGATGCCGCCGTAGCGCACGGACTCGGCGTAGTGGCCATAATCGTCCACCCAGCGGATCGCCCCGTCCCGGCGGACGATGCGGTATTCCACATGGTCCAGCTTGTCTTCGTGGGCGCCGATCTGCTGGACGATGGAGGCGGAGATGGCCGCGTAGTCCTCCGGGTACACCAGGCCCCGGAAGGTGCAGCCGGTCAGCGCCCGGAACTGCTCGAGATCGGCACAGCCGAAGATCTCAAAGCAGGCCCGGTTCGCGTAGATCAGTTCCTCGGGGGCCTCGGCCCGGTAGATGAAGAAGCCGCCGGGCATGTGCGCGCCCAGTTCCTCGATGACATGAAGGGAGGCCTCGTTCAGTTCCAGATTCCCTTCGGACATGCGCTCATCTCCCTCGTTGTATGCAGATTCGGCGGACGGTGGTTTGGACCGAAGCGGCGCTCAGCCTTCGCCGGGACGCTTCGGCAGGTCCCGCTCCATCTCCTGAATGGCGGCGCGGTAGCGCTCGTTCACCGGGGCGGGAAGGCCGTGCTGCCGGGCCAGGCGCAGCACCGTCCCCGCGAACAGCTCCAGCTCCGAGCGCCGTCCGGCCATGGCGTCCTGGCGCATGGAGGGATAGCCGTCCGGGTTCAGGCCGGCCAGCAGCTGGAGGTCGGCCTTCAGGTCCTCCTCCGTCAGGCGCACACCCTCCGCCCGGGCCAGGGGGATGACCTCCCGCATGGCGGCCACCATGCTCGCGTAGGCCTCTCCGCCGCCCCGGGCCACGGCGTAGGGGACGCCGTAGACCATGCAGGTCTGGTTGATGCCCACGTTGATCATAAACTTGTTCCACATAGCCCGGATGATGTCCGCCGGCAGCTCAAAGGGCACCCCGGCCCGGGCCAGGAAGACGGCCAGCCGTTCCAGCGCCCTGCCCTGCTCCGGGACCCGGGCGCCGATCTGCAGCCGTCCCATATTTTGATAGGAGATCTCGCTGCCAGCGCGCATGGCGTCCATGCCGATGGCCACGCAGTCCACCACCCGGGCCCGGCCATAGCGCTCCGCCAGGATGTCCTCGGTGATGATGCCGTTGAGCAGGGAGATGAGGACCGTGTCCTCCCCCACCGCCGGGGCGACCTGGTCCATGGCCTCGGCCAGTCCGCCGAATTTGGTGGCAAAGATGAGCAGGTCCACCGGGCCCACGTCCTCCGGGCGGCAGACGCGAAAGCGCTTCTCCGCGCCGTTGACGCGGCAGGCACCGTCCCCGTGCCGGGCCAGCCGGGCCCCGTCCATCAGAAAGCAGAGCTTGTCCGCGCCGACGCGCTGCACGATGCGGTCGGCGAACATCACGCCCAGCGCCCCCATACCGACCACGGCGACCGTGTCGATCCCGGAGACGCAATCGGTCCGATGCTGCAAGGAAGCTGTCATGCCCCGATTCCCCCCATCCAACGAGTTTTCTAACATTCTATTTGATTATCATACCTCCAAACCGGGCGCAGGTCAACCGTCGCGCCCGGCCTGGAACGACATTTTTTCGATTTTTTCGGTTTTTTCACAGCTGCGCAGTTTGCCCGCTCCCGCCTGACAAATTGGCCGCTTTCCTGTTTCTTTTGTCGGGGGGCTGTGTTATACTGGAACAAAGCCGCGGGCCGCGGACCGGCCTGCGGCGGACGGAACGAACAGAGCATGACATACAAGGAGGAGCGACATGAACAAAACAGTCATCATCGGCGGCGTGGCGGGGGGCGCGAGCTGCGCGGCCCGGCTGCGGCGGCTGGATGAGGCGGCGGAGATCGTGCTGCTGGAGCGCGGTGCCTATGTCTCCTATGCCAACTGCGGCCTGCCCTACTATGTGGGCGGCGTCATCCGGTCCCGCTCGGCGCTGCTGGTCTCCACGCCGGAGGAACTGCGGGAGCGCTTCCGCATCGACGTGCGCACGGAGCATGAGGCCATTTCCATCGACCGGGCACGCAAAACCGTCACGGTCAAGGACCTGAAAAGCGGGAAGACCTATTCGGAAGCCTACGACACGCTGGTGATCGCCACCGGCTCGTCCCCCCTGCGTCCCCCCATCCCCGGC
>JAFYIF010000275.1 GCA_017538775.1 Oscillospiraceae bacterium
CGCCACGGGCACCACGATCACCTGGATGGGGGCTACGTTGGGGGGCAGCACCAGGCCGTTGTTGTCGCCGTGGGTCATGATGATGCCGCCGATGATGCGGGTGGACATGCCCCAGCTGGTCTCATGGGGGGTCTGCTGGGTGTTGGTCTTGTCGGCAAAGCTGATGCCGAAGGCGCGGGCAAAGCCGTCGCCGAAATAGTGGCTGGTGCCGGACTGGAGGGCCTTGCGGTCGTGCATCATGCACTCGATGGTGTAGGTGCGCTCGGCCCCGGCGAACTTCTCCTTGTCGGTCTTGACGCCCCGGACCACGGGCATCGCCAAAAGCTTCTCCGCGCAGTCGGCGTAGACCTCCAGCATCTGCTCGGTCTCCTCGATGGCCTCCTGGGCCGTGGCGTGGAGGGTGTGGCCCTCCTGCCAGAGGAACTCCCGGCCCCGGAGGAAGGGGCGGGTGGTCTTCTCCCAGCGCAGCACGGAGCACCACTGGTTGTACTTCATCGGCAGGTCCCGCCAGGAGTGGACCACATGGCTCCAGTGGTCGCAGAACAGCGTCTCGCTGGTGGGGCGGATGCAAAGCTTCTCGGGCAACTCCTCACTGCCGCCCAGGGTGACCCAGGCGCACTCGGGGGCGAAGCCCTCCACATGGTCCTTCTCCTTTTGCAGCAGGCTCTCCGGGATCAGCATGGGCATGGAGACGTTCTCATGTCCCAGCTCCTTGAAGCGCCCATCCAGATACTGCTGGATGCGCTCCCAGATGGCGTAGCCGTAGGGCCGCAGGATGAAAAGGCCCTTGACCCCGGAGTAGTCGATCAGCTCCGCCTTGACGCAGACATCGGTGAACCACTGGGCAAAGTCCACCTCCATGTCGGTGATCTGTTCCACCTTTTTTTCTTTTGCCATAGTATTGTGACTCCTTATTAGAAAATAATCAGAAACGGCCTTAGACCAGCACCGCAAAGGCCAGGCTGTTCAGCAGCATGTGCAGGAAGATCGGGGGCCAGATGCTGCCGGAGCGCTCATAGCACGCGGCCAGGGCCACGGCGCTGGGGATGTATTGCAGGACATAGACCAGCAGACTGGCGTCGGCGCTGACCAGGATGTACTGCCAGACGTGGAGCAGGGCGAACAGGGCCGCGCTCACGGCGTAGGCCCAGAAGCGGTGTTTGGGCCGGAGGCTGCCGAAGACCACGCCCCGGAACAAGCTCTCCTCCACCAGCGGGGCCAGGAAGATGGACGCGGCCTTGATCATGCCCAGGTCCTGCTGGGCGATCTCCACCAGGGCGGCGTTGTTGGGGTTGTCCACCGCCCCGTCCAGGGCCATCATCAGCACCGGGCTGACCACCAGACTCAGGGCGTAGTTCACCAGGACACCCAGGAGCATGGCCCCCAGGCAGCGGCCCGGGCGCTCCAGCATCCGGTGGAAGCTCTCCCGCCAGAAGCGGTGCAGCATCAGCAGCACCGCCAGGGCGCTGACTGCATAGGTGATCAGGTTCAGCGCCCCGTCGGAGAGCTGGCCCGGGTTGGCATAGACATACACCGCCGCCAGAATCGGCAGCAGAAAGGTGTTGACCGGCAGCCAGATCCAGCCCAAAATCCGCTCCGTGGGCGTCATCAGCTGCTGGAAGCCCTCCTGGGGGCTTGCGGGGTTCGTCTCGGGCTTCGTCTCGTTCATCCGTCCACCATCCTTTGCAGCTCCGCCAGAAGCTGCAGCGCTTCCAGCGGGGTCGTCGCGTTCAGGTCCAGCCGCCGCAGCCGCCGGACGGCTTCCTCCGCCCCCAGGGCCTCCAGACTGAGCTGTGGGGACTCCGGCGGGGACTCCACCCCCAGCCTGGCCCCGGCGGCCTCCAGCTCCCGGAGGAAGCCCCGGGCCCGGTTCACCACCCCGTCCGGCACCCCGGCGAGGGATGCCACTTCAATGCCATAGCTGTCGTCGGCGCAGCCCCGGACGATCTTCCGCAGGAAGACCAGGCCTCCCCCCTGCTTTTTCGCGGTGGTGTGGAGGTTCCGCACCCCGCCCAGGCTGCCCTCCAGGGCCCCCAGCTCGTGGTAGTGGGTGGCGAACATGGTCCGCGCCCCCAGGCGCTTTCGGTCGGCGCAGTGTTCCAGCACCGCCCGGGCGATGGCCATGCCGTCATAGGTGCTGGTGCCCCGGCCGATCTCGTCCAGAATCAGAAGGCTGCGGTTCGTGGCGTGGCGGAGGATGTTCGCCATTTCGCTCATCTCCACCATGAAGGTGCTCTGTCCGGCGCTCAGGTCGTCGCTGGCCCCGATGCGGGTGAAGACCCGGTCCACCAGGCCGATCACGGCGCTTCTGGCCGGGACGAAGGAGCCCATCTGGGCCATCAGGCAGATCAGGGCTGTCTGGCGGAGATAGGTGCTTTTTCCGGCCATGTTGGGGCCGGTGACGATCGCCACGCGGGCGTCCCCGTCATTCAATATTGTGTCGTTGGGCACGAAGGGGGTCTCGGTCTGGCAGCGCTCCACCACCGGGTGCCGCCCTTCCCGGATCTCGATGACGCTGCCCAGGTCCACCTCCGGCATACAGTAGCCGTTGCGGACGGCGGTCTCGGCCAGGGAGCAGAGGCAGTCCAGCTCCGCCACCGCGTCGGCGGCGGCCTGGATGCGCAGCACCTGGGCGGCGATCTGTTCCCGCAGGGCCGTGAAGAGTTCGTATTCCAGCGAACTCAGCCGGTCCCCGGCGGAGAGGAGCTGTTCCTCCAGCGCTTTCAGCTCCGGGGTGAAGTAGCGCTCCGCGTTCACCAGGGTCTGCTTGCGGATGTAGTCCTCCGGCATCGGGGCGTCCCCGGCGGAGCGGGGCACGTCGATGTAATAGCCGAAGATCTTGTTATAGCCCACTTTCAGTTTTTTGATGCCGGTGCGCGCCCGCTCCCGCTCCCCCAGCTCCAGCAGCATGTCCCGACCCCGGTCTTTCAGCTCCCGGAGCCGGTCCACCTCCGCGTGGTAGCCCGGGCGAAGGATGCCCCCGTCCCGGATGGAGAAGGGCGGCTCGTCGCAGATGGCGCGCCCCACCAGCTCGGCCAGGTCCTCCAGGCCGTCCAGGGCGGCGATGTCCTTCAGATAGCGGCTGCCCACCCCGGAAAGCAGGTCCCGCAGCCGGGGCAGCACCGCGCAGTCCTCCCCCAGGGCCTTCACGTCCCGGCCCCCGGCGCTGCCGTAGACGCAGCGGCCCAGCTTGCGCCGCATGTCGCCGATCTCCCGCAGGGCCAGCATCAGCTCCCGCCGCCGGACCGTGTCCCCCGCCAGCTCCGCCACGGCGTTCAGGCGGCGGCGGATCAGGCCGGGGTTCCGCAGCGGGCGCTCCACCCAGCTGCGCAGCAGCCGGGCGCCCATGGGCGTCTTCGTCCGGTCCAGCACCCAGAGCAGGCTCCCGCGTTTTTCGCCGCTGCGGAGGCTGGAGGTCAGCTCCAGGGCGCGGAGCGTGGCGTAGTCCAGCTCCATGTATTTGCTGCCGCTCAGCAGCTCGATCGCGCTGATGTGGCCCAGGTCGAATTTCTGCGTCTCGGCGATGTAGGCCAGCAGGGCCCCGGCGGCCCGGCGGGCCAGCGGCTCGTCCCGCAGCGCCTCCGCCCCCTCCCCGAACTGGGCCAGCAGCCGGGCGTCGCAGGGGATCTGGGCAAAGCGCTCCCCCTCCCCCGGCTCCAGCCGGGCGTCCAGCCGGCGGCGGAGAAAGTCCAGCAGCCCCTCCGCCTTTGCCGCCTCCGGGCTCAGCAGGGCCTCCCGGGGGGCGAAGCGGCCCAGTTCGCTGAGGATGTGGCTCCGGGCGTCCGTCTCAAAGGCGGAGACGCACAGCTCCCCGGAGCTGACCTCCGCGAAGCAGACCGCGCCGCCCTCCCCTTCCAGCAGCACGGCGGCAATGTAGTTGCTCCGGCCCTCCTCCAGCATACTGCTGTCCGTCACGGTGCCGGGGCTGATGATGCGCACCACGTCCCGCGTCACCAGGCCCTTTGCCAGGGCAGGGTCCTCCATCTGCTCGCAGATGGCCACCTTGTAGCCCTTGGCGATGAGCCGCCCGATGTAGGCCTCCGCGGAGTGGTAGGGCACGCCGCACATGGGGGTCTGCTCCTCCGGGGGCTTGCCCCGGTCCCGGGTGGTCAGGGTCAGGTCCAGCTCCCGCACCGCCGTCTTCGCGTCCTCGTCGAACATCTCATAGAAGTCGCCCAGCCGGAAGAACAGCAGGCAGTCGGCGTATTTCGCTTTCAGGGCCTGATATTGTTGTTTCATGGGGGTCAGTTCCGCCATAATCCGAAGCCTCCCACCTTATACCGTCTCTCCAAACAAAGACCAGCTCGTGCTCCCGGTGATGCGCACGGGGACGAACTGTCCCACCAGCGCCGCGCCGCCCTTGCAGTGTACCAGCCGCCCGTTGCGCGTCCGGGCCGTCAGGGGCCAGTCCGCTGATGCGTCATAGCTCTCAGCCAGCGCCTCCAGGGTCCGGCCCACATAAGCCGCGTGGCGCTGGGAGCTGATGTCCGTGGCCAGGGCCACCAGGCGCTCAAAGCTGCGCTGCTTGTCCGCCTTTGGCCGGGGGTCCGGCAGCCCGGCGGCCACCGTGCCCACCCGGGGGGAGTAGAGGAAGGTGAACATGCTGTCATAGCCCACGGTCTCCACCAGGCGCAGGGTCTCTTCAAATTCCTCCGCCGTCTCCCCGGGGAAGCCCACGATGATGTCCGTGGTCAGGACCAGGTCGGGCATATACTGCCGGGCCAGGGCCACCTTCTCCAGATACTCCGCCGCCGTGTAGCCCCGGTTCATGGCCCGCAGCACCCGGTCGGACCCGGCCTGGACCGGGAGGTGCAGGTGGTGGGCGCAGTGCTCACACTCCGCCATGGCCCGGAACAGCTTCTCCGTGGCGTCCTTGGGGTGGCTGGTCATGAAGCGGAGGACCCAGTCGCCGGGGATGTCGTTGAGCCGGTACAGCAGCTCGGCGAAGTCCGTCCCGCTGCCCAGGTCTTTCCCGTAGCTGTTGACGTTCTGGCCCAGCAGGGTGATGTCCCTGTATCCGGCGGCCACTAACTCCCGCGCCTCGGCCAAAATCTCCTCCGGCCGCCGGGAGCGCTCCCGCCCCCGGACGTAGGGGACCACGCAGTAGGTGCAGAAGTTGTTGCAGCCGTACATGACGCTGAGCCAGGCTTTCACCTGCCCGTCCCGCCGCCGGGGGATGCCCTCGGTCACCGTGCCCTCGCTGCCCGCCACCGCGAAGACGCGCCGGCGCTCGTTCAGCACCCGCTCCAGCAGCTCCGGGAAGCGCCAGAGCTCATGGGGGCCGAAGACCAGGTTGACGATGGGATAGCTGCGCTTCACCCGCTCGGCCATGTGGGGCTGCTGGACCATGCAGCCGCACAGGGCGATGATCTGCCCCGGTTTGGCCTTTTTCGTGTGGTTCAGCGCCCCCACGTTGCCCAGCACCCGCTGCTCAGCGTGTTCCCGCACGGCGCAGGTGTTGACCACGATGATGTCGGCGGCGAATTCGTCGTCGGTGAAGCCGCAGCCCATCTCCGCCAGATAGCCCCGGATGCGCTCGCTGTCGCTCTCGTTCTGCTGGCAGCCGTAGGTGTCCACCAGCGCCAGGGGCCGCCGCCCCTCGGCGGCAAATCGCGCCGCAATCCGGTGCGCCACCGCCTCCTGGGCCTCGATCTGCGCCCGGGGCAGCTCGGTTCTCTCGTATGCCATGGCCGTCCTTCCTTTATTTTCGTGTCAGTAACAAGTGATTATAGCATTTTGGTGTAGCTTTTTCAATCTGTTTATAGTATAATGAAAAAAATTATTCCCGCTGCCATTCCCCCCCTGCCATTTTTCCCTTCGGAGGCCGCCTATGTCTGTCATTAACATCCTCTCCCCCCATGTGGCGGATCTGATCGCCGCCGGCGAGGTGGTGGAGCGCCCTGCCAGCGTCGTGAAGGAGCTGGTGGAGAACGCCATCGACGCCGGGGCCCGGTCCGTGCGCGTGGAGATCCGCCGCGGCGGGATGGAGTCCATCCGCGTCACGGACGACGGCTGCGGCATGAGCCCGGAGGACGCGGGCATCGCCTTCCAGCGCCACGCCACCAGCAAGCTCCGGGACGCGGCGGGGCTGGAGGCCATCTCCACCCTGGGCTTCCGGGGGGAGGCCCTGGCCGCCATCGCCGCCGTCAGCCATGTGGAGCTGCGGACGCGGGAGCGCGGCGCAGCGGAAGGCACCGGACTGAGCCTGAGCGCCGGGGACATCCAGGAGATGCACCCGGTGGGCACGCCGGAGGGCACGGTCATGCTGGTGCGGGAGCTCTTTTACAACACCCCCGCCCGGCGGAAGTTCCTGAAAAGCGACCGGGCGGAGGCCGCCGCCTGCGTGGGAGCCGCCCTGCGCTGCGCCCTGGGCCACCCGGAAGTGAGTCTGCGGATGCTCCGGGACGGGGAGGAGGTCTTTTTCTCCCCCGGGGACGGGCGGGAACAGAGCGCGGTCTACGCCCTGCTGGGCCGTGACATTTCCATGGGACTCATCCCCTGCCAGGGGGAGGCCGGGGGGCTGCGGGTCCACGGCTATGTCAGCGCCCCCCACGCCGGGCGGGGCAGCCGGGCCGTCCAGTACTTTTTCCTGAACGGCCGGGCCTTCCGCTCCCTGACGGTGCAGACGGCGCTGGAACAGGCCTACCGGAACAGCCTGCTGTCCGGGCGCTTCCCCGCCGCCGTGCTGTGGCTGGAGCTGGCCCCGGGGAAGGTGGATGTGAACGTCCACCCCAGCAAGAGCGAGGTGAAGTTCAGCGACGAGCGGTCGGTCTTCGAGGCGGTGTGGAGCGCCGTCCGGGGGGCGCTGGAAGCCCCGGGGGAGCGCGGCACCGCGGAGGTCCGCCTGTCCCCCGGCACGGCCAAGCGCGTCCGGGGCGGCGCGGACGACCCGCCAGCGGCCAGGCCCGCGCCGGAGCGCCCGCCGATACAAAGCGTCCTGCCCCTGCAAAGCGCGCTGCCCCCCTATGAGCTGAGTCCCAGCGTCCCCAGGCCGGAGCTGTTCCGCAAAGCGGAGGGGAACGCCGCGCCTGTGCAGGCTCCTTCTCAGCGTTTTTCGCAAACTTCGACGGGAAGCCCCGTTTCCGCGTCTTCTCAAACCTCTGCGCACACTTTGATGGAAAGCAAGCCCCCTGCGCCCCCCTTCCGCCTGATCGGGGAGGCCCTGGGCACCTACATTCTGGTGGAAACGGAGGGCAGTCTGCTGCTGATCGACAAGCACGCCGCCCACGAGCGGCTGAACTTTGACCGGCTGCTGGCCGGGCTGGGGCCGCAGATGCGCCAGACCCTGCTGACGCCCCTGCGCTGGACCTGCGGCGGCGACACGGCGGAACTGCTGGAACGCAGCCGGGCGCTGCTGGAGGAAGCCGGTTTTGAGCTGGAGCGCTTCGGCGAGGACGGGGTGGTGCTGCTGGCCGTCCCCGGCGAGCTGGCCGGGGACCCGTTGGAGACCCTGGAGGAGCTGGCCGAACAGCTGCGCCGGGGCCGCCCGGAGGACGCCCGGGAGCGCATTCTGCGCACGGTGGCCTGCAAGGCCGCGATCAAGTCCGGGGACCGCTCGGACCGTGCGGAGCTGGAGGCCCTGGCCGCCCGGGTGCTCCGCGGGGAAGTGCGCACCTGCCCCCACGGACGCCCCGTCAGCCTCCGGCTGACAAGGGCGGAGCTGGACCGGCAGTTTCTGCGCACCGGCGGCGGGAAGTGAGGCGGCCATGGCGGACAAGAAGCATCGGCTGCTGGTCCTGACCGGCCCCACCGCCTCCGGCAAGACCGCCCTGGGCGTGGCGCTGGCCCGGCGGCTGGACGGGGAGATCGTCTCCGCCGACTCCATGCAGGTCTACCGGGGCATGGACATCGGCACGGCCAAGGTCCGCCCGGAGGAGACCGGCGGCGTGCCCCATCACCTGATCGACGTGGCCGAACCCCGGGAGCCCTTTTCCGTGTCCCGCTGGGTGGAACTGGCCCAGGCCGCCGTGGAGGACATCCTCGCCCGGGGGAGACAGCCCATTCTGGTGGGCGGCACCAATCTCTATCTCGACTCCCTCCTGTCGGGCCGGGACTTCGCCGCCCCGGCGGACGCGGCGCTGCGGGCGGAGCTGAACGCGCAGTACGAGCGCCTGGGCGGGGCGGCCTTCCGGGAAGCCCTGCGCGCCGTGGACCCGGAGCGGGCTGAGCGCCTGGCCCCGGCGGACAAAAAGCGCCTGGTCCGGGCCATGGAGGTCTGGCTGCTCAGCGGGGAGACCATCAGCGCCCACGACGCCCGGACCCGCGCCCTGCCCCCCCGCTGGCCCTCCCTCCGGGTCGCTTTGAGCTTTGCCGACCGCCAGCGGCTCTACGCACGCATCGACGCCCGGGTGGACCAAATGGCGGCGGCGGGCCTCTTCGACGAGGTGGCCGCCCTGCTGGCTGCCGGGCTGGACGAAACGTCCACGGCCATGCAGGCCATCGGCTACAAGGAGGCCGCCGCAGCCCTCCGGGGGGAGTGCAGCCGGGACGAGGCCCTTGCCCGCATCCGCCAGGAGTCCCGGCGCTACGCCAAGCGCCAGCTCACCTGGCTGCGGAGAGACCCGGAGCTGCACTGGCTCCTCTGGGACAAAGTCCCGGACATCCCCCGGGGAACGGCGGAGGTCCTGGCCCTCTGGCAGAATCAGAACCAAACCTGAGGCCCAGCTTACAATCTTCGACTATTTTTTCCTGGCTCAAAGCGTAGAATGGCGGCACAGAGAAATTCTGTAAAAATCATTCTACATAAGGCGCCGGATGTGGTATCATGGCAGCAGCCCAGCCCGCCGGCGTCCGGAAAAGGAGCCGAACGATGCAGAAACTTCCGAATTATCAGGACCAGTTCCTGGCCGCCGCCCGGCGGGAGCGGTGCGTGGTCACCGTCTTTTTGATGAACGGATTCCAGCTCAAGGGCGTGATCCGGGGCTTTGACAGCTTTGTGGTGCTGGTGGAGAGCGAGGGGCGGCAGCAGATGATCTTCAAGCACGCCATCTCCACCGTCGCGCCCCCCAGACCCCTGGAGCTGGGCATGGAAGAATAAGGCAGCCCTCCGCCCCCCGGCGGGCGGCTGCCGCCGGAGAGAAAGAGAAACACCATGAAACGAACCGACCGACTGACCATCTTCATTGCGGTGCTGCTGTTCCTGGGCTTTCTGGCCTATCTGGGCAGCTACGCCTTCCGGGCGCTGGAAAACGGCTTCGTCACGGCGGAGGCCATCAGCGCCGACTTCGACTTAAGCGGCGTCGCCAGCGGCATCCTGATCCGGGACGAGACCGTGCTGACCAGCTCCGCCCCCTATGTGGACGTGACGGCGGCCAACGGGGCCCGGGTGGCCGCCGGGAGCGTGGTGGCCACGGCGGTCAGCAGCCCGGAGGGCCTGGAGCGCAGCAACCGCATCCACGCCCTGGAGACGGAGATCGAACGGGTCTCCGCCGCCCTGGAGGGCCTGGGCAGCGTCAGCAGCGTCACCAGCCGGGAGACGGCCCTGACCGCCGCCGCCGAGTCCGTGGCGGCGGTGGTGGCGCGGCACGACATGCTGAGTCTGGACAGCGCGGCCATGCAGTTGGGCGGTCTGCTGCTGGGCGTGGACAGCAGCCAGATCTCCTACGCCCGGCTGGACGAGCTCCAGGGCGAGCTGCGCACCCTGCGCCAGCGGGTGGCCAGCGACGACCAGTCCATCCGGGCGGAGTTCTCCAGCACCTTCAGCTCCGTGGTGGACGGCTACGAACACCTGCACATGGCGGACGTGGACGGCATCTCCCCCAGCGGGCTGGAGGAGCTGATCGAGCAGGGGCGGCAGGAGGTGCCGGACGCCTTCGGCAAGCTGGTCTCCGGCTACCGCTGGTATTTCGCGGCGGTGATGAGCTCCGTGGACGCGGCGAACCTGAGCCCGGGGCGCAGCGCCAAGCTGAACTTTGGCCGCCACTACAGCGCCGACATCAGCGCCCGGGTGCTGAGCATCAGCCCCTCGGAGAACGGCAGCGTCACGGTGCTGCTGCGCTGCGACACCGCCCTGGCGGAGACCCTGGCCCTGCGCAGCGCCACGGCCAGCGTCATCTTCGGCTCCTACAGCGGCATCCGCATCCCGGCCCAGGCGGTCCAGGTGGACGAGGAGACCCAGACCACCTACGTCTGGTGCGTCACCGCCATGCGCCTGGAGCGCAAGGACATCCGCATCCTCTACGCCGCCAACGAATACGTGATCGTGGAGCGGGGCAGCGCCTCCGACGCGCTGCGGGAGGGCAACACCGTGGTGGTCCGGGGCCGGGACCTCTACGAGGGCAAACTGGTAGACGCCTGACGAACCGGCGGGGGGAGTGCCCCCCGCCGCCCGAAGGAGAGAGAGAAAGACAGGGAGGCAAGGCTATGGACATTGCGGAAAACGTGCGCGCTGTGCGAGCAGCCATCGCGGCGGTCTCCGGCGGCCGGGCCGTGACGCTGGTGGCGGCCACGAAGATGAACGACGCGGATCGTGTCCGGGCGGCCATCGCCGCCGGGGTGGACGCCTGCGGCGAGAACCGGGTGCAGGAGTTTCTGGAGAAGGACGCCCAGGGGGCCTACGCCGGCGCGCCCAAACACTTCATCGGACAGCTGCAGCGCAACAAGGTGAACAAGCTGGTGGGCCGGGTGGACCTGATCCAGTCCGTGGACAGCCCCGCGCTGCTGCTGGCCATCGGCCGCCGGGCCGCCATGCTGGGGCTGCGGCAGGACATTTTGATCGAGGTCTCCATCGCCGGAGAGACGCAGAAATCCGGCATCCCCCCCGCGCAGTTGCCGGAGCTTCTGGCTCTGGCGGGGCGGACGGAGGGCATTTTTGTCCGGGGACTCATGTGCGTCCCCCCGATTTTAGAAAAAAACGGAAGCAACCGCCGTTATTTTGTCGGGATGCGTCAGCTTTTTGTTGACAACGGCGAAAAAAAATATGATAATGTCTCTATGGACTTTTTATCCATGGGCATGAGCGACGACTACGTCGAGGCCGTGGCCGAGGGCGCCAACATGGTGCGCGTCGGTTCGGCCATCTTCGGGGCGCGGAACTACGCCGCCCCGGGGGCTAGCGCCGCTCCCGCAGACACTTCCGGAAACATTCTATAAATTGGAGGGCCGAACCAAGATGGGTTTCTTTGACGAACTGAAAAAACTGACCCGTCCCTACGCAGACGAGGACGAATTTGTAGACGAGGCCGAAGCGGTCCGCGAGCCGGAGGAGCGCCCCCGGGCCAACCCCTTCTCCGGCTTCGGCGGCGGCAGCAGCGAAAGCGCCGCCCCCAGCCCCACCCCCTCCCGGACCTTCCGCTCCGGCAAGGAGGGCAAGGTGGTCAACCTCAGCAACGGCGGCCAGATGCAGGTCATTCTGGTCAAGCCGGAACGCTTTGACACTGCGGCGGAGATCGCCGACCACTTGCGCGCCAAGCGCGCGGTGCTGCTGAATCTGGAGAGCACCCCCAAGGACGTGGTGCGCCGCCTGGTGGACTTCCTTTCCGGCGTCACCTACGCCATCGAGGGCAGCATCCAGAAGGTCGCCGCCAACACCTTCATCCTCACGCCCCCCAACGTGGACCTGGTGGGCGAGCGGCTGGAGGACGCAAACGGCACGGGCGTCTACTTCTGAGCGTGGGAAGAACTGAGCGAAGAGAGAGATAGGGGAACAGAGACATGATCAAAGCGCAGGATATTCGTGGGATCACATTTGAGAAGGCCGTGTTCGGCGGCTACGACATGGCATCGGTGGACGGCTTCATGGAGGACCTGGCCAATGACCTGGGTCTGCTCCAGAAGGAGAACGCCGTGCTGCGGGCCAAGATGAAGGTGCTGGTGGACAAGGTGGACGAGTACCGCAGCAACGAGGACGCGCTGCGTACCGCCCTGCTCACCGCCCAGAAGATGGGCCTGAACATCGAGCGGGAGGCCCGGGAGAAGGCCGAGGCCATCCTGGCCGACGCCGCGACGGAGGCCGCCCGCATCACCGGGGACGCCCAGGCCCAGCTGGAGCTGGAGCGCGCCCGCCTGGACGAGAGCCGCAAGGAGAGCGTCCACTTCCTGGACAGCATGAACACGCTGTGCCGCCGCCAGCTGGAGTTCCTCCGGAAGGTGGAGGACCTGGACTTCGTGAAGTCCATCCGCCGGGAGACCGCCGCCCCCGCCCAGCCGGAGGCGGAGGAGGAAGCCCCCGCGGAGCCCGCCCCGGCCCAGGTCGAGGCGCCGCCCGCCGCCCCCCAGGAGGAAGCCGACGAGCAGCCCACCCGGACCTTCAACCTGGTCAGCGAGGCCGACGCGGGCTGAACCCACAGCAAAAAAACATAGCCGGGGCGGGACCCAAAAAAGCCCGCCCCGGGTTGCTTCATTCCCCCGCGGAAAGCGGGGCCGGGCCAGCGCGCCCGAATCTCGATCAATGGAGAACGTCACAATGGCCAAAGATTACAACAAGACCTTATGCCTGCCCAAAACCGCCTTTCCGATGCGGGCCGGTCTGCCCAAACGGGAGCCGGAGATGCTCGCACGCTGGGAGCGGGAGGACATCTATCACGAGCTGCTGAAAAAGAACGCGGGCAAGCCCCGCTTCTCCCTCCACGACGGCCCCCCCTTCTCCAACGGCAACATCCACATGGGCACCGCCATGAACAAGGCGCTGAAGGACATCATCACCCGCTCCTACGCCATGCGGGGCTACTGGACCCCCTACATCCCCGGCTGGGACAACCACGGGATGCCCATCGAGAGCGCCATCATCAAGGAGCAGAAGCTCAACCGCAAGGCCATGAGCGCCGCCGACTTCCGCCTGGCCTGCCAGCGCTACGCGGAAAAATACGTGGACGTGCAGCGGAAAAGCTTCGTCCGCATGGGCGTCATCGGCGACTGGGAACACCCCTACCTGACCATGGCCCCCTCCTTCGAGGCCGAGGAGGTCAAGATCTTCGGGCGGATGTACAAAAAAGGCTACATTTACAAGGGCCTGAAGCCGGTCTACTGGTGCCCCAAGGACGAGACCGCCCTGGCCGAGGCCGAGATCGAATACAAGGACGACCCGGTCACCACCGTCTACGTCAAGTTCCCCCTGGCCGACGACCTGGGGAAGCTGCCGCAGTTGGCCGGACAGTCGGTCTATGTCCTGATCTGGACCACCACGATCTGGACCCTGCCGGGCAACCTGGCCATCACCCTCAGCCCTGACGACAGCTATGCCATTGTAAAGGCAGATAACGGAGAGATCTACATTCTGGCGGAAGCCCTGCTGGAACAGGTCATGGCCGTGGGCGGCATCGAGCGCTATGAGGTCCTGGAGACCCATCCCGGCTCCTTCTTCGAGTACATGCTCTGCCGCCACCCCTTCCTGGACAAGACCAGCCAGCTGTGCACCGCGGACTATGTGACGATGGACTCCGGCACCGGCTGCGTCCACACGGCCCCCGGCTTCGGCGCGGACGACTACAACACCTGCCGGCGCTACGGCATCGACCTGGTGGTGCCGGTGGACGACCGGGGCCGCCACACCGACTACGCGGGCAAGTACGCCGGTCTGGGCACGGAGGAGAGCAACCCCCTGATCCTGGCCGACATGAAAGCAAGCGGCGTCCTCTTCGCCAGTGAGGACATCGTCCACTCCTATCCCCACTGCTGGCGCTGCAAGGGGCCGATCATCTTCCGGGCCACGCCCCAGTGGTTCTGCTCCGTGGACGCCTTCAAGGACGAGGCCTGCGCCGCCTGCGACGACGTGCGCTGGCTGCCCGACTGGGGCATCGACCGGATGAAGAGCATGATCCGGGAGCGCAGCGACTGGTGCATCTCCCGCCAGCGGAAGTGGGGTCTGCCCATCCCGGTGGTCTACTGCCCGGACTGCGGCAAGCCCATCTGCACCGACGAGAGCATCGCCGCCATCGCCGCCCGCTTCGAGGCCGAGGGGAGCAACGCCTGGTTCCTGCGGGACTCCGCCGAGCTGCTGCCGGAGGGCTTCACCTGCCCCCACTGCGGCGGCGTCGGACCCTTCGAGAAGGAGGAGAACACCCTGGACGGCTGGTTCGACTCCGGCTCCACCCACTTCGCCAGTATGCAGCGGGACCAGGGCTTCTGGCCCGCCGACGTGTACCTGGAGGGCCTGGACCAGTATCGCGGCTGGTTCCAGTCCAGTCTGCTGACCGCCGTGGGCGCCCTGGGCCAGGGCGCGCCCTTCCGCACCTGCATCACCCACGGCTGGACCGTGGACGGCCAGGGCCGGGCCATGCACAAGTCCCTGGGCAACGGCATGGACCCCAACGACATCATCAACAAATACGGCGCGGACCTGCTGCGCCTCTGGGCCGCCAGCGCCGACTACCACGCCGACGTGCGCTGCTCCGACGAGATCTTCAAGCAGCTCAGCCAGAACTACCTGAAGTTCCGCAATACCGCCCGCTACTGCCTGGGCAACCTGGACGGCTTTGACCCGGACGCGCCGGTTTCTCCCACTGAGATGACAGAGCTGGACAAGTGGGCCGTCACCCGCCTGAACCGCCTGATCGAGCGCTGCGAAAAGGGCTATGAGGCCTACGACTTCTCCGCCATCACCCACGCGGTGAACGACTTCTGCGTGGTGGAGCTGAGCAACTTCTATCTGGATGTCATCAAGGACCGGCTCTACTGCGACGAGCGGGAGGGTCTGCCCCGCCGCAGCGCCCAGACCGCCCTCTACCTGATCCTGGACGCGATGACCCGGATCATGGCCCCGATCCTCTGCTTCACCTGCGACGAGATCTGGCAGGCCATGCCCCACCGGAGCGGGGACGACGGGCGCAACGTGCTGTTCAACGAGATGTACCGGCCCCTGACGGATTACGCCTCCGGGCGGATGGAGGAATGGGCCGCCCTGCTGAGCCTGCGGGAGACCGTCAACGGTGCGCTGGAGAAGGCCCGGGCGGACAAGCGCATCGGCAAGAGCCTGGAGGCCCAGGTCGTGCTGGACGGCCCCCTGCCCTTCTCCTTCTCCGACGAGGAGCTGGCCGACCTCTTCATCGTCTCCCAGGTGCGCCGGGACCGGGCCGAGGGCGGCGTGGAGACGCCGCTGCCGGGGCTGCGTGTGGCCGTGGCTGAGGCGGAGGGTGAGAAGTGCCCCCGCTGCTGGAAGCACAGCCTCAGCCCCGACGACGCGGGCCTCTGCCCCCGCTGCGCCCGGGTCGTGCGGCTGCTGAACCGCACGGAATGAGAACGCAAGCGCCGCGCCCCCCTGCGGCGCTTCAGGCAAGGAGGGATCCCATATGTATTACGCCATTGCGGCGGTCATCGCCCTGATCCTGGACCAGCTCTCCAAATTCTATGTCAGCACCCATCTGGAGCCCCACGCCCGGGTGGCGCTGATCCCCGGTGTCTTCGACCTCACCCACGAGATCAACACCGGCGCGGCCTTCAACTTCCTGGAGGGCGCCCGCTGGTTCTTCGTGGTCCTCTGCGTGGGCTTCGTGGCCGTGGTCATCTATCTGATGGCCAAGGGCGCGATTGCCCGCCCCGCCGCCCGCTGGTCCGCCTCCTTCGTGATGGCCGGGGCGGTGGGCAACTGCCTGGACCGGATCATCAGCGGCGAGGTGGTGGACATGATCGACCCGGTCTTCCTGCGGAGCATCCGCTTCCCGGTGTTCAACGTGGCGGACATCTTCATCACCGTGGGCGTGGCGGTCTTCATCGTCTCCATGCTGCGCGGCGACAAAGCGGAAGCCCCGCTCCCGGCGGCGGTCCCGGAAGCGGACGAAACGGAACGCCCGGCGGAGGCGGAAGCCCCCCTCCCGGAAGCAGCGCCGGAAGCGCCGGAACCCGCCCCGGAGCCCGCGCCCCGTCCGAAACGCAAGAAGGAAGCGCCCCAGTCCAAACCGGTGAAGGCCACCGCCGTGAAGGTGTCCGCGCCCCCGGAGCCTGCGGTGGAGTCCTTCACCGTGGAGGGCAAGCCCGCGGCCCCGGCCGCCCGGCAGGAGGCGGAGGACTTCGACCTGGAGAGCATCCTTTCGGAGTTCCGGGAGCTTTGAGATGGACTTCAACCTGGTAATCACAGCCGAACAGGCAGGAGAGCGCATCGACGCTCTCCTGCCGCGCCTTGTCCCGGAGCTGAGCCGCTCCGCGGTCCAGCGCCTGCTGGAGCGCGGCGGCCTTGCCGTCAACGGACGGAGCGTGAAGAAAAACTATCTCCTGCGCCCCGGGGA
>JAFYIF010000276.1 GCA_017538775.1 Oscillospiraceae bacterium
AAACAGAAGTTCGGAGGTGCCGTCATGCTGGACTATCCTGAGATCGACTCCGCTTTGCTGGAGCGCTTCTGCCGCGGGGAGAGCGAGGACGCCTACCGCGTGTTCGGGGCGCAGCCGCTGCCGGGGGGGCGCTGGCGCTTCACCGTCTGGGCGCCCAACGCCGCCATGGTCTGGCTCAAGGGCGATTTCAGCGGCTGGGAGGGGATCCCGATGCAGCGGCTGGACTGCGGGGCCTGGACCGTTGTGGCGGGGGGCATCAGCCAGGGCCAGATCTACAAATACGCCGTGGTGGACCGCTCCGGGCACACGGTGGACAAAGCCGACCCCTTCGCCGCCCACTGTGAGACCGCCCCGGCCAACGGGAGCCGGGTCTGGGACTGCGGCGGCTACGAGTGGGGGGACGGGGCCTGGCTGGCCCGCCGCCGGAGCCGGGACCCCATCGCCAGCCCGATGAACATCTATGAGGTCCACCTGGGTTCCTGGCGCGGCCCGGCGGAGGGAGGGCGCTTCCCCAACTACCGGGACACGGCCCGGGCCCTGGCCGACTACTGCGCGGAGCTGGGCTATACCCATGTGGAGCTGCTGCCCCTGACGGAATACCCCTATGAGCCCAGCTGGGGCTATCAGGTGACGGGCTACTTCGCCCCCACCAGCCGCTACGGGACGCCCCAGGACTTCATGTACCTGGTGGACACCCTGCACCGCCGGGGCATCGGCGTGCTGATGGACTGGGTGCCCGCCCACTTCCCCCGGGACGCTTTCGGCCTTTCCTACTTCGACGGCACCGCCACCTATGAGCGCGCCGACCCCTGGATGGCCTCCCACCCGGACTGGGGCACCCTGATCTTTGACTACGAAAGCCCCATCGTCCGCAGCTTCCTGAAATCCTCCGCCGCGCTGTTCCTGGACCGCTACCACATCGACGGATTGCGCGTGGACGCGGTCAGCAGTATGCTGTACCTGGGCTACGGGCGCGGGGACAACTTCCGCCGCAACCGCTACGGCGGGGACATCGACCTGGGGGCCGTGGAGCTGCTCCGGGAGGTCAACGCCCTGGCGAAGGCCCGCCACTGCGTCACCATCGCCGAGGAGAGCACCGCCTACGCGGGAGTCTCCGCCCCGGCGGAACAGGGCGGCCTGGGCTTCACATTCAAATGGGACATGGGCTTCATGCACGACACCCTGGACTACATGGAGCTGGACCCCCTCTGGCGCAAGGGCAGCCACAACAAGCTGACCTTCTCCATGTTCTACGCCTTTTCCGAACACTTCATCCTCTCCTTCAGCCATGACGAGGTGGTCCACGGCAAGCGCAGTATGCTGGACAAGATGCCGGGGGAGTATGACCAGAAATTCGCCAATCTCCGCGCCCTCTACGGCTACATCATCGGCCACCCGGGGAAGAAGCTGCTGTTCATGGGCGGGGAGTTCGGCCAGTTCATCGAGTGGGACTACAAGCGGCCCCTGGACTGGTTTCTGCTGGACTACCAGCGCCACCACGAGCTCCAGGCCTGGACCAGGGCGCTGAACCACTTCTATAAAAACGAACCGGCCCTCTGGCAGCGGGACGACAGCTGGGAGGGCTTCGAGTGGCTGAACGTGGACGACGCGGACCGCTCCTGCATCGCCTTCCTCCGCACGGGGGAGGACGGGCGCGGCGTCGTCTGCGCCTGCAACTTCACGCCGGTGCTCTGGGAGCTGCGGGCGGCCCTGCCCGTCCCCGGCACCCTGACCAAGCTGCTGTGCAGCGACGACGCGGCCTTCGGCGGCACCGGCGCCCTGCCCGACGGCTGGGTGACGGCCAGCGAGCGGGAGCCCTTCCTGGGCCACCCCCACTCGGCCCTGCTCCGCCTCCCACCGCTGAGCTGTACCTTCTATTCCTACCAGAAAGAACTGCCGAAGGAGCGGCCCGTTGTGCCGAAGCGGACAGCAACGATTTGAATTGGGGGTATCATCTATATGTCACAGACCGATGCGCAGTTGACCGAGCTGCTGCTTCTGAAAGGGCGGGAGAGCCTGCCCGCCGTGCTGCTGGCGGCGGCGGAGTGCGCCCCGCTGAGCAAGACCGGCGGCCTGGCGGACATGGCGGGGGGCCTGCCCCTGGCCCTGGCCGAGCAGGGCTTTGAGACCAGGGTCATCACGCCCTATCACCGCTGCGTCAAAGAGAAATACGCCGACCGGGTGCAGCACCTGGCCCACATCTATGTGGACCTGGGCTGGCGGCACGAGTACGCCGGGCTGGAGAAGCTGGAACTGGGCGGCCTGACCGTCTATCTGGTGGACAGCGAATACTACTTCGGCGACAAGATCTACCGCGGCGGCAGCGCCGAGGTGGAGCAGTACGCCTTTTTCCAGCGGGCGGTGCTGGAGCTGATCCCCCTGCTGGACTTCCAGCCGGAGGTGCTCCACTGCAACGACTGGCACACGGCGGCCCTGCCCTTCCTGTTGAAGACCCAGTACCGGAGCCGCCCCCAGGGGGCGCTGAAGACCGTGCTGACCATCCACAACCTGGCCTTCCAGGGCTGGCTCAGCTTCGAGTCGGCCCAGGACCTCTTCGGCATCGACAGCCGCTGGTTCGCCCTGGACGGCCTGGGCCACCGGGACTTCGGCAACCTGCTGAAAGCCGGCTGCCTCTTCGCCGACAAGGTGAACACGGTCAGCCCCAGCTACGCCGACGAGATCCGCCGCCCCGACTTCGGGGAGGGCCTGGACGGGGTGCTGCGGGCCCGGGGCGGGGACGTGAGCGGTATCCTGAACGGCCTGGACACTGCCAGCTTCGACCCGGCCACCGACCCGGCCATCCCCTTCCACTATGACGCCGCCGACCCGAGCGACAAGCGCCGGGATAAGGAGGCGCTGATCGCCGAGCTGGGCCTCCGCGTCGGGCCGGATACCCCCATCGTCGCCATGGTGACGCGCATGACTTCCCAGAAGGGCTTCGACCTGGTGCTCCAGGCCCTGGACGCCCTGCTGGAGCGGGACCTGGCCTTTGTGCTGCTGGGCAGCGGCGACGCGGCCTATCAGGACGCCATGCGCAACTTTGAGCACCGCTATCCGGGCCGGGTCTGCGCCTGGATCGGCTACAGCGAGCCCCTGTCCCGCCGCATCTACGCGGGGGCGGACTTCCTGCTGATGCCCTCGGCCTTCGAGCCCTGCGGCCTGAGCCAGCTCATCGCCCAGCGCTACGGCACCCTGCCCGTGGTCCACGAGGTGGGCGGGCTGCGGGACACCGTGCGCCCCTACAACCGCTACACCGGGGAGGGGGACGGCTTCTCCTTCCGGGGCTTCAGCGCCTGGACCATGCTGAGCACCCTGAACGCCGCCCTGGACACCTATTATGACAAAGCGGCCATGGCGGGCCTGATGCGCCAGGCCATGACCAAGGACCTCTCCCTGCGCCCCTGCGCGCTGGAGTACGGGCTGCTCTTCGTCTCCATCCTCCCGGACGGGGCGGGGCGGCTGCTGCACCTGCCCTATGACACGCTGTACCGCAGCCCCTTTGGCGCGGTCAAGTGCTCCCAACGGGTGACGCTGCGGCTCCAGGCCCCGGACTATGTGGAGGCGGAGCTGTCGGTCAACGGCAAACTGCACCCGATGCACCGGGACGCCGACGGGCTGCTGTCCGCCCGGATCACCGCGCCCCCGGAGCCGGGCCTGGTCCACTATGTCTTCCATCTGCCCGGCGACCTGCGCTTCGGGCGGGACGGCCTGGTGCGCGGGGAGGCCCGCCCCTGGCGGATCACGGTCTATGACGGCGCCTTCGCCACCCCCGACTGGGCGGAGGGCACGGTGCTCTACCAGATCTTCCCGGACCGCTACGCCCCGGGGGGCGAGAGCTTCCAGCGCGGCGTCCGCAGCCACCGGCGACGGGGCCGGCGCATCGAGACGCACAAGAGCTGGACTGAGCCGGTCAAGTACCTGGCCGGGGAGGGGGAGCCGAAGTATATCCCCAACGACTTCTACGGCGGCACCCTCCAGGGCATCGCCGAGCGCCTGCCGGAGCTGAAAGCCCTGGGCGTGGGCTGCATCTACTGCAACCCCATCTTTGAGTCCAGCTCCAACCACCGCTACAACACCGGGGACTACCACAAGGTGGACCCGATGCTGGGCACGAATGAGGACTTCCGCGCCCTCTGCGCCGCGGCGGCGGAGGCGGGCATCCGCGTGATCCTGGACGGCGTCTTCTCCCACACCGGGGCCGACAGCGTCTATTTCAACCGCTATGGCCGCTATCCCGACCTGGGCGCCTACCAGAGCAAGGAAAGCCCCTATTATAGCTGGTATGACTTCCGCGCCTTCCCCGACGATTACCGCTGCTGGTGGAACTTCCGCAGTCTGCCGGAGGTGAACGAGGGGGACGAGAGCTGGCAGAATTTCGTGATCCACGGCAAGCAGTCCGTCCTGCGCCGCTGGCTGCGGGCCGGGGCCGGGGGCTGGCGGTTGGACGTGGCCGACGAGCTGCCCGACGAGACCATCGAGCTGATGCGCGAGAGCGTCAAGGCCGAGGACCCCCAGGCCCTGCTCATCGGCGAGGTCTGGGAGGACGCCACGGACAAGGTCAGCTACGGCGTCCAGCGGACCTACGCCCTGGGCCGGGGCCTGGACAGCGTGATGAACTATCCCCTGCGCAGCGCCGTGCTGGACTTCCTGCTGGCCCGCAGCCGGGCCGAACAGCTCCGGGACTTCCTGCTGGAACAGAAGCTGCAATATCCCGCCCCCATGTACCGCTGCCTGATGAACCTGATGGGCAGCCACGACACCGCCCGTCTGCGCAGCGTTCTGGGCAGCGGCGTGGACGGCGAGGGC
>JAFYIF010000277.1 GCA_017538775.1 Oscillospiraceae bacterium
GCCAGCTCATAGCTCATCCGGGCCGCGTCCGCCCCTGCCCGGAGCTTTTTCCGCACGGCCTCCTTCACGTCCAGAGCGTCCAGATCGCTGTAAACCGCGTCCAGGCTCCCGAAGCGCCGCAGCAGCTCCAGGGCGGTCTTCTCCCCCACCCCGGCCACGCCGGGGATGTTGTCGCTGACGTCGCCCATCAGGGCTTTCAGGTCCACCATTTTTGGCGGGTCGAAGCCGTATTCCTCCCGGAAGCGGGCCGGGGTGTAGTCGATGGTCTCGGTCTGGCCCAGCCGGGTCTTGATGTGCAGCACCCGGGTGCGCTCCGTGATGAGCTGGAAGGCGTCCTTGTCCCCGGTGGCGATGACGCAGGCATCCCCCTCCGCCTCGCAGCGGCGGGAGAGGGTGCCCAGCAGGTCGTCGGCCTCCCAGCCGGACAGCTCCACCCGCCGGATGCCCATGGCGTCCAGCAGCTGCTTCAGCAGCGGCAGCTGGACGGCCAGTTCCTCCGGCATTCCCTTCCGCTGGGCCTTGTAGCCGGCGTATTGCAGGTGCCGGAAGGTGGGGGCGGCCAGGTCGAAGGCCACGCAGACGGCCTCCGGCTTTTCCGCGTCCAGCAGCCGCCGCAAAATCGCCAGAAAGCCGTAGATGGCGTTGGTGGGGGTCCCGTCCGGGGCGTTCAGCATCCGGATGCCGAAAAAGGCCCGGTTGACGATGCTGTTCCCGTCGATGGCAAGCAGTTTCATGGCGCAAACTCCCTTATCTCAAAATCACGACGCTGGCGACGATGCAGACCAGGCCGCCCAGGATGCCCGGGTCCATGGGCTCGCCGAAGGCCAGGACGCCCACCAGCGCGGCCGCCACCGGCTCGACGCTGGCCAAAATCGCGGCTTTGCCGCTCTCCAGCCCCGCCAGACCCCGGGTGTAGAGCAGATAGGGGGCCACGGTGCCCAGCAAAATCAGCCCCAGGGCGGCAAAGGCGGTATCCGGCGCGGCGAAACAGGCCGCCACTTCCGCCGGGCGCAGGAAGACCAGCGCCCCCAGGGCGGCGAAGAGGAAGGTGTAGAAGGTGACGGTGCCGGGGCCGTAATGGGCCAGGGCATAGCGGCCAAAGATGGAGTACAGCCCGTAAAAAAGCCCGCTGCACACCCCCAGCGCCGCGCCCCAGGCGGTCACGCGCAGGTCCCCGGACCACAGGCCCGTCACCAGCAGACAGCCCAGAAAGGCCAGCAGCGCCGCCAGCAGCTTCCGCTTCGTCAGCTTCTCTTTCCAAAGAATCGCCGCCAGCAGCACCACGAAGGCCGGGGCGGTGTACAGCAGCACCGCCGCCACCGCCAGGGAGCAGAGCTGCTGGCAGGAGAAATAGCAGAGGGTGAACAACAGAATGCTCCCCACGCCGGTGCCCAGAAAGAGGGGCAGATGCCGCAGCCGCACCCGGAACACCCGCCGGTCCAGCAGCGCGAACAGCAGCCCCAGCACCAGCAGCCCGCCGCTGTTGCGCACCAGCACCAGCGTCTCCACGCGCAGCCCCGCCCCCAGCAGCCGCCGGTTATATAGGCCGATGCAGCCCCAGAGGACCCCGGCCAGGAGCACGCAGACGTGGGGCAGCCAACGGTGGAGAGATGTGGTTTCGGTTTGTTTGGAATCCATATTATTTTCCTTTGAGCAGAATGATCCGGTCCCGGAGCTGGGCGGCAATCTCGAACTCCAGCATCTTTGCGGCCTCTTTCATCTGCTTTTCCAGCTTGTCGATCTCCGCCAGGCGCTCGGCCTCGGTCATCTTGAGCTTCGTGCGGCCCCGCCTGCTCTCGGTCTTCGCGCCGGAGAGCTGCATCAGGTCCCGCACGTCTTTCACGATGGTCCGCGGGACGATGCCGTGGGCGGCGTTGTATGCCGTCTGCTTGTTGCGGCGGCGCTCGGTCTCGGTCATGGCGGCGCGCATACTGGGGGTCACCGTGTCGGCGTAGAGGATGACCGTGCCCTCCGCGTTGCGGGCGGCGCGGCCAATGGTCTGGATCAGGCTGGTCTCGCTGCGGAGGAAGCCCTCCTTGTCCGCGTCCAGAATCGCCACCAGGCTGACCTCCGGCAGGTCCAGGCCCTCCCGCAGCAGGTTGATGCCGATCAGCACGTCGAACTCCCCCAGGCGCAGGTCCCGGATGATCTCCATGCGCTGCATCGCGTCGATGTCGTGGTGCATATAGCGGCAGCGGATGCCCACATTGCCCAGGTATTCCGTCAGGTCCTCGGCCATGCGCTTGGTCAGGGTCGTCACCAGCGTGCGCTCGTTTTTCGCGGTGCGGGCGTTGATCTCGCCGATCAGGTCGTCGATCTGCCCCTCCACCGGGCGCACCAGCACCAGCGGGTCCGTCAGGCCCGTGGGCCGGATCACCAGCTCGGCCACGTTATCCGCCCGCTCCCGCTCGTAGGGGCCGGGGGTGGCGGAGACGTAGATGGCCTGGTTGATCCGCCGCTCGAACTCCTCGAATTTCAGCGGGCGGTTGTCGTAGGCGGAGGGCAGGCGGAAGCCGTAGTCGATGAGGCTGGTCTTCCGGGCCCGGTCCCCGTTGTACATGGCCCGGACCTGGGGCAGGGTGGCGTGGCTCTCGTCCACGAAGAGCAGGAAGTCCTTCGGGAAATAGTCCAGCAGCGTCATGGGGGCGGACCCCACCGGGCGGCCGGAGATGATCCGGGAATAGTTCTCGATGCCGGAGCAGTAGCCCAGCTCGGTCAGCATTTCAATGTCATAATTCACCCGCTCGCCGATGCGCTGGGCCTCGATGAGCTTGCCGCGCTCCTGGAAGTAGCGCACCCGCTCCTCGCACTCCCGGCGGATCTCCCGGACGGCCCGCTCCATCTTCTCGTGGGTGGTGACGTAGTGGCTGGCGGGCCAGATGGGGATGGAGATGATCTGCCGCTCGGTCTTGCCGCTGACCGGGTCCACGATGCTGATCCGGTCGATCTCGTCCCCGAAGAACTCCACCCGCACGGCCCGGTCCTTCCAGTAGGCCGGCCAGATCTCCACCGTGTCCCCCCGGACCCGGAACATGTTGCGGGCAAAGGCGATGTCGTTGCGCTCATAGCGGATGTCGGTGAGCTGATGGAGCAGCTCGTCGATGGGCTTTTGCGCCCCGGTGGTCAGGTTGATCATCAGATGCTGGAAGTCGTCCGGCTCGCCCAGGCCGTAGATGCAGCTCACCGAGGCCACCACGATCACGTCCCGCCGCTCCAGCAGACTGGCCGTGGCGCTCAGGCGCAGGCGGTCGATCTCCTCGTTGATGGATGCGTCTTTTTCAATATAGGTGTCCGTGCTGGCGATGTAGGCCTCCGGCTGGTAGTAGTCGTAGTAGCTGACGAAGTACTCCACGGCGTTGTGGGGGAAGAACTCCCGGAACTCGCTGCACAGCTGGGCCGCCAGGGTCTTGTTGTGGGCCAGCACCAGGGTGGGCCGCTGCACGGCCTCGATGACCTTGGCCATGGCGTAGGTCTTGCCGGAACCGGTGACGCCCAGCAGCACCTGCTCCCGCAGCCCGTCCTCCACCCCCC
>JAFYIF010000278.1 GCA_017538775.1 Oscillospiraceae bacterium
AAAACATCGTTGCATTCAAATCCTGCATTTGTATGCACTCCTTCTTTCTCATGTATTAGCGATAGAGGACATTAACTATCAAATTTTCATAATAATCCTTTCCGACAGATTATACCATGACTTTATCAGCATGTCACTGATAAATTAGAATAATGCGTCAACAAGTCTGCATGGCTTGTGGGTTATCATCAGCAATATAACCTCCTTGTTGACGGAACGGATATTGCAGAAACTGTCTAACAAATGCAAAATGCTGTGACTGGGATAATAATTTGGACCAACAATCGATACCTTGTACCAATTGTTGGCCCTTTTGGTCCGAGTGAGGTGGCTCGAACACCCAGCATCCAGCTCCCAAAGCTGGCGCGCTACCAATTGCGCTACACCCTGATATGAAATTTTGTCCCGCCGCCGTTGTGGTCAGGCATGTGGTCAAACGGCGGTTTCGCGGGGGTACGGGGAAAAGGCGACGGCCGAAAAAGCCAGCGTTTCCGCGGCTTTCCGGGCTTCGCGGCCTTTGCGGGAGGTCCGGCGCGTACATGCTCCCAAACCACCCGCGCTACCAACTGCGCTACACCCGGATAACGCAGACAGTATAGCAGACCCGGAACAAAATGTCCAGCAAAAACCTTGCAATACCTGCAATGCCGCAGACATGGAAACCGCCCCCGGGACGCACCTGCCGCGCCTTTGCCGTCTATACTGGAATACAGGCGTTCCTGCGCCTGATGTTTCGTAAAGGCGTGATGAGAACGTGCTTTCCAATCTGACGTGGGCGGCGCTGGGGACGGCTTTTCCCTTTTTGATGACCACTTTGGGCGCTGCCACCGTTTTTTTTCTGGCCAAAGAGACCACCGCGCGGGGCCAGCGGGCGCTGATCGGCTTTGCGGCGGGGGTGATGACGGCGGCCAGCATCTGGAGTTTGCTGCTGCCGGCCATCGAGCAGAGCGCGCCGCTGCCCGGCTGGCTTCCGGCCTCGGTGGGGCTGCTGGTGGGGACGGTTTTTCTGGGGGCGCTGGACGCGCTGCTGCCGAAGCTGCGGCGCGGGAGCGCCCGGGTGCGCGGCATTGCCGAAGCGCCGGGGATTCGGGCTCAGAGGGAATCGGGCGAAACCGAAAGCGCCCCCATCCAGGAGGCCCGGCGCCGGGACGCGCTGCTGATGTGTGCCATCACTTTGCACAACATCCCGGAGGGCATGGCGGTGGGGCTGGCCTTCGCGCTGGCCGCTGCCGGGGGCGAGGGCTTTCTGGCGGCTGCGGCGCTGGCGCTGGGCATCGGCATCCAGAACTTCCCGGAGGGCGCGGCGGTGGCGCTGCCTCTGCGCCAGGCCGGGCGCGGCCGGGGCCGGGCCTTTCTGGGCGGGATGCTGTCCGGGGCGGTGGAGCCGGTCTTCGGCATCCTGACCGCCCTCTGCGCCGCCGGGGTCCGGGCGCTGATGCCCTGGCTGCTGAGCTTCGCCGCCGGGGCCATGCTGTATGTGGTGGTGGAGGAGCTGGTGCCCCAGGCCCACTCCCGCGCCGGGACCGTGGGCTTCGTGTCGGGCTTTCTGGTGATGATGGTTTTGGACGTGGCGCTGGGGTGACCCAGGGCGGAAAAGACGAACGGGCAGGGGGGAAGTGCGCCTCTCTGTCCGTTCCGTTATTTTCTATCTTGTGTTGCTGCGGATGCGCCGGAGGCCGGGCGGGAAATGCGGGCATTGCTGCGGGGACGTCGAGGACGCCGTCCCCTACAACACTGTCGCATCAAAAGATATGCGGCTGCATATCCGACGTTCTCCCTCTCCTGCCGCCTGCGGGCGGCACCCTCCCCCGCTGGGGGAGGGAAAGGAGCCGAAGCTTTTGCCTTCTGCTTTGAAACCAACGTGCCCGCGTTTCGATCTGTTTCTGCTCAAACCCAACGCGCTCTGCTACGGTTTGTTCCTTCCCCCAGCGGGGGAAGGTGGCGCGCAGCGCCGGAAGAGGGAGAACGTTTGTTTACAGATTCGTCAGATTTTCCTTGTGACAATGTACTACGAGGGTCATTTCGTCCGGACGGAAGTGCCGTCATCCGCCGCGCGTTTCCGCGTATAGGTGAGGAAGCGAAAGTGCACGCCGTCCTCCTCCTGTTCCGGGCCCTCCTCGCTGAGGCAAAAATCCGGGTCTGCGTCCAGATCCGGGAAAAATGCGTCGGAGTGGGGACAGATATCGATCTTTGTCAGATAAACGCGGTCAATGTGGGGGAGCAGCGCCCGGTAGACGCTGGCTCCGCCGATGACGAGGCAGCGGGGATAGCGGGCCGCCTCCGCCAGGGCTTCCTCCACGGAATGCACCAGCGTGGCCCCTTCGATGGGGCGGGCGCTGCGGCTGAGGACCAGATTGACCCGGCCCGGGAGGGGTCGGGAGCCGGGGAAGTCCGCCAGGGTTTTTCTGCCCACGATGACCGCCGCGCCCCGGGTCACGGCCCGGAAATGCGCCCGGTCCGCCCGCAAGGTCACGGGCTGGGTCCCGTCCGCGCCGATGCCCCAGTCCCGGTATACCGCCACAATGGCTTCCAGCATGGCTAAACCCTCCTTCTCCCATTCAGATGTGCGTCCCGGGGCGGCGTTCAAACCGCCACCGGGATCTTTTCGTCAAAGGCGTGAAAGCGGTAGTCCTCCACCGTGAAGCTGTGTTTCGTGAACTGATAGAAGTCCCGCACGGAGCCGTCCAGCCGCACCTTCGGGGCGGGATAGGGTTCCAGCTCCAGCATCCGCTCCACCATTGGGATGTGACGGTCGTAGATGTGGCAGTCGGCGATGACGTGGACCAGTTCGCCGGGGACCAGGTCGCTGACCTGGGCGAACATCATCAGCAGGGCGGCGTACTGCATCACGTTCCAGCCGTTGGCGGTGAGCATATCCTGGCTGCGCTGGTTGAGGATGGCGTTCAGGGTGTCGCCGCTGACGTTGAAGGTCATGGACCAGGCGCAGGGGTAGAGGGCCATCTCGTGCAGGTCGGCGAAGGTGTAGAGGCTGGTGAGGATGCGGCGGGAGGCCGGGTCGTGCCGCAGGTCCCAGAGGACCCGGTCCACCTGGTCGAAGTCCCCCTCCGGATAGCGGTGCTTCACGCCCAGCTGATAGCCGTAGGCCTTGCCGATGCTGCCGCCCTCGTTGGCCCAGGCGTCCCAGATGTGGCTGCCCAGGTCGGCGATGTTGTTGCTCTTCTTCTGCCAGATCCACAGCAACTCGTCCACCGCGGACTTGAAATACTGCCGCCGCAGGGTCAGCATCGGGAACTCCCGCCGCAGATCGTAGCGGTTCACGACGCCGAAGCGCTTGACGGTGTGGGCGGGGCTGCCGTCCTCCCAGCGGGGCCGCACGGCCCGGTCCGTGTCCCAGACCCCGTGGTCCAGGATGTCCCGGCAGTTCTGGATAAAAACCTCGTCTGCGTAGCTCATGGCGCGGCCTCCTGCGTTGCGTGATGCTGGCAGTATAGCACGAAATCCGATGGGGGGCAAGTGGGGCGCTTGGGAAACGATTGACAGGACCGGGGGATTTCAGTACAATCAATCCAGTATTCCGCGCCATGCGCGGAACCGCAAGGAGAATCCGAACCATGTCCAATCTCTATTCCGACTTCGGCGTCAGCGACGCGCTGTACGCCCACGGGGCGGCCCTGCTGGACGGGCTGCGGGACCGCTTTGCCGCCATCGACGCGGTGGCGGAGGCCAACCAGGCCAAGGTGCTGTACGCGATGCAGCGCAACCGGGTGGACGCGGCCTGTTTCCACGGCAGCACCGGCTACGGCTACGACGACGCCGGGCGCGACACGCTGGAGCGGGTCTACGCCGACACCTTTCACACGGAAGCGGCGCTGGTGCGGCCCCAGCTGGTCTGCGGCACCCACGCCCTGGCCGTGGCCCTCAGTGCGAATCTGCTGCCGGGGGACGAGCTGCTGAGCCCGGTGGGGAAGCCCTATGACACGCTGGAGGAGGTCATCGGCATCCGGCCAAGCCCCTGCTCCCTGGCGGAGTACGGCGTCCGCTACCGGCAGGTGGAGCTGCT
>JAFYIF010000279.1 GCA_017538775.1 Oscillospiraceae bacterium
ATGCCAGAACTGCCGCACCACCCCGGCCAACACCGGGCCGCGCCACAGTACCGGCTCGGTGGGGTCGGAGAGCAGCAGGTTCACGCTCATGACCTCCACGCCTCCGGCGGAGCGCAGGGGCAGCAGCCCGTAGCTGCTGTCCGTCACCGCCTGGCCCTCCAGCCCGAAGATCCGGGGCACGGAGGGCCCGGTGATGTCCGCGTCCAGCACCCCGACCCGCCGCCCGGCCCGGCTCATCCCGGCGGCCAGCAGCGCGGTGACCAGACTCTTGCCCACCCCGCCCTTGCCGGAGACCACGGCGATCACGTTGCGGACCTCGGAGTGTTCGTTCAGCGGCTCCAGCAGACTTTGCGGTTCCTGACGCGCCCCACAGCCTGCGGAGCAGCTGGAACAGTCATGGGTGCAGCCCTGGGGGACTTCGTCTTTCGTTTCGTTCATGGTGAATCTCCTATATTATATAATGTATCCGTGGAACCTCAAAGTTTTGCCCACCAAAGAAAACTCCGCAGCCGCCAAAGGCACGCTCTTTTCCTTCCCCCAGCGGGGGAAGGTGCCGCCCGCAGGCGGCGGAAGAGGGAGAACGCAAACGATTGCAGACAGTGCGTTGGTTGGTATCTGCCGGGTTTCATCTTCTACAGTTGCGGTCTTTTCTGCGTTGGCGGTATGGCGGCGTTCTCCCTCTCCTGGCGCTGCGGCGCCACCCTCCGGGCCGTCGGGGACGCCGGCCCCTACATGGGGAGGGAAGAGGCGGGCGGACGGTTTGCCTTTTCTGTTGTGTGGAACGCTTCGGGCATAGCCGTCTATATTATAATATGGTATCGTTCGGATGCTTCTATTATATCCCCGCAAGCGGGAAAGTCAACCGCGTCTCCCAGTCCCGGAAACGCAGCCCTCAGCGCTCCATCAAGCCGGCGTTCCGCATGGCGCGCAGCAGGCGGTTGAACTGTCGGACCAGGGTGGTCTGCGTGGCGTCGTCCATTGCAGCCAGTGGGCGGAGCGGGACGCAGCAGCAGGCTCCGGCGGGGCAGGGGGGCCGCTCCGGCTGGCAGAACTGGCAGGGGCGGACGATGTGCATGGCTTCGGGCGTCTCCATTTCTCGATCCCTCCTTTCGATCCGGGGGCGCTCATGCCGCCCCCAAAGCAGTCTATGCGCGGCCCCACCCGGCGGTCCCAGCCGTCTGCTGGAAAAGTAAAAATTTTTGTGACAAAAAGGCCCGGAATCCCCGCCCGCCCCGACAGGAAATTTTTGCAAATTTGTAATAAACCTGGGGTCCGGACTGGGGCAAGATGACAAAAAAGCACAGGGGCCCGGGGAAGAACTTGACAAAGCCTTAGCCACACTGTACAATAACCATGAATGTGGGGGTCTGTACCTTTACGAAAAGAAGACGGCGCCCCACGCTCGAAACGCAAGCTTGAGGGAACAACTGCGGTGCGCGGAAATGGATGGTTGATATGATGAAGAAAATTCGACAGATCATTTCACTGGTGCTGGTACTGGTGATGTTCTTCGACTACGGGACGGTCGCGGCGTCTTACGAGCGTGCCTCGTATGCTGTGTCTGCGGTCTCGGAGCTGGAGCAGCTGATCCTGGCCAGCGATCTGGAGGAGATCCAGGGGGAGGAGGGCGACGTGGCGGAAGCCCCCGACCTGGCGGAACTGCCTGACGTGGTGGATCAGGCGGAGCCGACGGAGTCGGCCGACCCGACGGACCCGGATGTGCAGACCGACCCCGACGAGCGGCAGAGCGACGACGACGCCCTGCTGCAGGCGGAGCGCGTCTCGCCGCTCTCCGATCTGGTGAACCAGGTGTCGCGCCTGAGCGCCCCCTATCGGGACGACGGCTACATCCACATTTACAACTATTATCAGCTCTCCCTGATTGGCACGGGTCTGCCTGTTGAGGCGGAGGACGTGTTTGACGGCTATGCCGACAACCGCGAGGCCGAGGCCCCCGAAGCGCCGGACTGGGGAGAAGAGCCGGAGCAGCCCGCGAAGCAGGAGCAGCCGGAACAGCCCGCCCAGCAGGACGAGCCGGAAGCACCCGTTGAGCTGGAGCAGCCGGAAGCGCCCACCGAGCTGGACGAGCCGGAACAGCCCACCGAGCAGGGCGAGCCTTCGCTGCCCGCCGAGCAGGACGAGCCTTCGCTGCCCGCCGAGTTGGACGAGCCGGACGAGCCCGCCGAAGCGGAAGCGCCCGAAGCGCCCGCTGCGCTGGAAGAGCTGGACGAGCCCGCCGACAACCAGCCCCTGCTGATGCAGGTGCTGGGCCGCGCGCTGTCCAAGGTGCTGGCGCGGAACGCCGCCCCGACGACTGCCCGCGTGGCCACGCTGGCGTCCATGCTCCACGACGCGGCGGAGGAAGCC
>JAFYIF010000022.1 GCA_017538775.1 Oscillospiraceae bacterium
ACCCTGCGCCTGCTGGGTCGGCTGGCCCGGGGCGTCCGGCTGTACCGCCTGGGCTGCACGCCGGAGCTTTCGGCGGCGGAAGTCGCCTGGAACGCCATGGGAGGAGAAGAAGATGAAACTGAACAGCGGCTTTCTGGTCCATAAGGACGGGGATACCACCTTCGTGGTGTCCATGGGCGAGACGGCCTTCACCGGCCTGGCCAGAGGCAACGCCTCCGCCGGGTCCATCATCACCTGTCTGGAACGGGGCTGCACGGAAGACGAGATCGTGGCGAAGCTGCGGGAGACCTGGGAGGTCTCCGAGGAGCTGGCCCGGCGGGACGTGCGGAAGATCGTGGACCAGCTCAGGGGCGTCGGTGCGATCGATGACTGAGTCCGGCATCGAACGGGTCCTGGCCCGGGACGGCGCGCTGGTCTACAAAACGCGCGGCAGAAGCATGGAGCCGATGCTGCGGCAGGACAGGGACCTGGTGCTGATCCGGGTCCCTGATGCGCGTCTGCGGAAGTACGACGTGTCGCTGTACCGCCGGGGCGGGGACTATGTCCTCCACCGGGTCGTGGCGGTGGAGCCGGGGGCTTACCGGGTGCGCGGGGACAACACCTACTGCGTGGAGACCGTGCCCGACAGCGCCGTGCTCGGCGTGCTTCGCGGCTTCCGGCGGAAGGGCCGAACGGTCCGCGTGGACAGTCTGGGCTATCGCTGCTATGTGCGCGTTTGGCAGGGCATCTATCCCCTGCGGGCCATGTACGTCCGGCTGCGCCGTCTGGTCCGGCGGAAGGGCGGTGCGAAATGAAGCGGGAGCGCAGTCTTCTCTGGCTCTGGCAGGTCACCGGCAAAGCGAAGGGCTATATCCTGGCGCTGACAGCGCTCCAGGGCGCGGGTGGCGTCATCGGCGTGATCTACGCGCTGTTGTTCCGGGCCATGGTGGACTTTGCCGTGGCGGGGGACGCCGCGCTGTTCCGGCGCAGCGCCGTCCGCTTGGCCGGGCTGGTCCTGGTCCAGCTTCTGGTCTCCGCCCTCACCCGCTGGCTGCACGAGCTGGCGAAGGCCGACATCGAGAACCGCTTCAAGCGACGGCTGCTGGACAAGCTCCTGCACAAGGACTTTGCCTCCGTCTCCTCCAAGCATACCGGCGAATGGCTGAACCGCCTCACCAGCGACACCGCGGTGGTGGCCGGCGGCACGGTGGAGATCCTGCCGGGCCTGGTGGGGACCGTGATCCGCATGGTCTCGGCCCTGGGGATGATCCTCGCCCTGAACCCCACGCTCGGCTGGGTGCTGATCCCGGGCGGTCTGGCGATGGGGGTCTTCTCCTACCTGTTCCGGGGCGGACTGAAACGGCTGCACAAGGAGATCCGGGAGCGGGACGGGCTTTTGCGGGTGCTCCTTCAGGAGCGTCTCGCCAACCTGCTGGTGATCAAGGCCTTCTCCGCCGAAGGGCAGACCGGCGAAGCGGCAGAAAAGGCCATGGCCGCCCACAAGGCCGCGAGGCTGCGCCGGAACCGCTTTTCCAATGTGGCCAGCACCGGCCTGGGCGCGGCGATGGAGGGGATGTATCTGCTGGGCGCGGTCTTCTGCGCCCACGGGATCCTGACCGGGCACATCAGCTACGGGACGCTGGCCGCCGTCATGCAGCTGGTGGGCCAGCTCCAGCGGCCCTTCGCCAATCTCTCCGGCTTCGTGCCCCGCTGGTTCGCCATGACCGCCAGCGCGGAGCGGCTGATGGAGATCGAGGACGAAGCAGACGACGGTCAGGCCGCGGACTGGTTGACCATGCGCCGCTATTATGCCCGGGAGTTTCAGGTCCTGGGACTGCGGAACGCCTCCTTTGCCTACCCGGCCTCTCCTGGTGCGGAGGCGCCGACCGTGCTGGAGGGTCTGTCTCTGGAGCTGCGCAAGGGGGAGACCGTGGCCTTCACCGGGCCGAGCGGCTGCGGAAAGACCACGGTGCTCAAGCTCCTGATGTGTATGTACTCCCTGAAAAGCGGAGAACGCTTTCTGGACGCGCAGGACTTGACCGCGGCCCATCGCCGCCTGTTCGCCTATGTCCCCCAGGGCAACGCGCTGATGAACGGGAGCATCCGGGACGCGGTGTGCTTCGCCGCTGACCGGGACGACGCGCGGCTGAAACGGGCTTTGACCATCGCCTGCGCGGATGAATTCGTGGACGACGTGGAGCGGGAGCTGGGCGAACGGGGCGCTGGGCTTTCGGAAGGGCAGATGCAGCGGCTGGCCATTGCGCGGGCCATCTATACGGACGCCCCGATCCTGCTGCTGGATGAGGCCACCAGCGCCCTGGACGCGGCCACGGAGCAGAAGCTTTTGGACAATCTGCGCCGACTGACGGACAAAACCGTGGTCATCGTGACCCACAGAACGGCGGCCCTGTCGATTTGCGACCGGGTGCTGCACTTTAGCGAGAACGGAGTGGAAGCGGTATGAAAGCCGACCAAAGCGCGCAGGATGTGATCTATCTGGTCTCCTGCGCCGTGCGGGAACTGGTCCCGGCAGCGTCCCGGGTCGCGGCCATGGATCTGGACGCCGTCTACGCCTTTGCCGCCCGGCACATGCTCTCCGCCGCCGTCGCCTTTGCGCTGGAGCGGGCCGGGGTCTCGGACGGGCGCTCCCGGAACGCCATCGCCACGGCGCAGCGGCGGGCGATCCTCTTTCAGACGGCGCTGGAGCAGGTGAAGCTGGGGCTGGAGCAGGCGGGCATCTGGTATCTGCCGCTGAAGGGCATCGTGCTGAAAGACCTGTACCCCGGCTTCGGGATGCGGGAGTTCGCCGACTTTGACATCCTCTTTGACGCCGAACGCGCCGACGCGGTGAAAGAGATTATGGAGGGCCTGGGGTTTCAGGTCAAACGCTACGGCCCCGGCATTCATGACTGCTACAGCAAGCCGCCCGTCCTGAATTTTGAGATGCACCGGGAACTGTTCGGCGCGTCCCGGGAGACCTTCCGCGCATACTATCGGGATGTGCAAAACCGGCTCGTCGGGGAGGGCTTGGAAAAGCGCTTTGCGCCGGAGGACCTCTATCTGTACCTTCTGGCCCACATGTACAAGCACTACTCCGTCCGCGGCACCGGGCTGCGCTCCCTGCTGGACCTCTATGTGTTTTTGACGCACGAGCGCCTCGATTTGGACTATGTCGCAGCGGAGGCGGAGATGTTGGGGCTGGGCGAGTTTGAAGCGCGGCTTCGCACGCTGGCGCTCCATGTGTTCTCCGGCGACGCGCTGCGCGACGAGGAACGGGAGATGCTGGGGTATTTTGTGGATTCCGGAACCTACGGGACGGCGGTGCATCGGCTTGAAAACGCCATGCGGGCCAGTCGTCGGGGCAGGTTCGGGTATCTGCTGCACCGGTTTCTGGTCCCGGTCCGGAAAACAAACGGGAATTACGCAAAGTTTGCGAAAGCCTATCCCCTGTTCTATCGGCACAGAGTTCTGCTGCCGTTTCTGCCGTTTTATCGGTGTCTCCGCGCCTTGCGGAACGGCAAGCTTTGGGCGGAAGGGAAGATGATCTGGCGAGCAAGGAGAAAGGGTGCGCGGTAGCGCCCGGGCCGTTTTAAGAGCTTCAGACAGAAAAAGCGTTTTCCCGGATCCGATGTACGCGGGTCCGG
>JAFYIF010000280.1 GCA_017538775.1 Oscillospiraceae bacterium
ACGGCGGTCAGCGGCGCGGCCATGGCCATCGCCATCGGCTACGCGCTGAAAAGCCCGCCGCTGGTGCTGTTCTCTCTGGCCGCCGTGGGCTACTCCGCCAACAGCCTGGGCGGGGCCGGAGGGCCGCTGGCCGTGCTCATCATGGCGATCGTAGCCGCCGAGTGCGGCAAGGCCGTCAGTAAGGAGACCAAAATCGACATTCTGGTGACGCCCTTCGTGACGATCTTCGTCGGCGTGGGCCTGGCCGCCCTGATCGCCCAGCCCATCGGCCAGGCGGCCAGCTGGGTCGGGGATCTCATCGTCTGGGCCACGAAGCTCCAGCCCCTGCTGATGGGCATCATCGTCAGCGTGGTGGTGGGCGTGGCGCTGACCCTGCCCATCTCCTCCGCCGCCATCTGCGCCGCCTTCGGCCTGACCGGGCTGGCGGGCGGGGCTGCCGTGGCGGGCTGCTGCGCCCAGATGGTGGGCTTCGCGGTGATGAGCTTCAAAGAAAACCGCTGGGGCGGTCTGGTCAGCCAGGGCCTGGGCACCAGTATGCTGCAAATGGGCAACATCGTGAAGAACCCCAAAATCTGGATCCCCCCCATCTTAGCCAGCGCCATCACCGGCCCCATCGCCACCTGCGTCTTCCATCTGGAGATGAACGGGGCCCCGGTGAACTCCGGCATGGGCACCTGCGGCCTCTGCGGGCCCATCGGGGTCTGGACCGGCTGGCTGGAACCCTCGGACCGGGCGCTGCAAAACGGCGCGGCGGCCATCCAGGCCACGGGCATGGACTGGCTGGGCCTGGCGCTGATCTGCGTGGTGCTGCCCGCGATCCTCTGCGCTCTGGGCGGGGCGCTGCTGCGGCGCATGGGCTGGATCGGCGACGGCGACCTGAAGCTCAACTGAGCATATGATGCAAAGCCGCGCACACATCGCGTATCTGGACCGCCTCCGGGTCTTCGCCGCGGCCAGCGTCGTCTGGATGCACACCGCCGCCGCCGGGCTGCGCAACGGCGTGGACTGGAGCTGGCATCTTTGCAACCTGCTGACCAGCCTGGCCTTCACCGCCGTGCCGCTGTTCTTCATGATCTCCGGCTACCTGCTGCTGTCCGACCCCCGGACGGCGGACGTGGGCCAGCTCCGGCGGCGGCTGCCCCGGCTGCTGGCGCCCCTGGCCTGCTGGACGCTGGCGGCGGCCCTCTGGAACTGCGCCGCCGTGGGGGACTTCTCGCCGGGCTATCTGTTCCCGCAGCTCGTCGGCGCGCTCTACCAGCCGATTTTGCTGCCCTACTGGTTCGTCTACACCCTGCTGGGGGTCTATCTGGTCTCGCCCCTGCTCTCCGCCGGGCTGCGGGCCTCCGGGCGGGGCGGGAAGCTGCTGGTCCTGGCGCTGGCGGGGCTGGTAAGCCTCCGGGCCATGCTGCGGCCCTTCCTGCCGGACGCCTGGCAGGGCTATCTGGACCTGGACATCCTGAACAAGCTCTCCGCCTGGGGCGGGAATCTGCTGCTCTTCGCCCTGGGCTACTGCCTGGGCACCACGGAGCGGCGCTTCGACCGTCGCCTGCTGCTGGCCGTGGCCGTCCTCTGCTACGGGCTCATCGCCGTCGGCACCTGGCAGCGCACGGCGGCCCGGGGGGAGTTCGACGACCTGTTTTTGACCCAGAGCGCGGGCTTTGAGGTGCTGCTGGCCGCCTGTCTCTTCCTGCTGGCCAAGCAGCATTGGAACAGCCCCAGCCGCTTCCTGCAAACAAGCGGCCTGCCGCCGCTGCTGCTGCCCATCTATTTCCTCCACGCCATCGCCCTGCGCGTGCTGGGTCAGTTTGGCGTGAACCCCCTGCGTTTCCCCGAGACCCTGGGCGTGGCGGCGCTGGTGTTCGTCGGCTGCGCCCTGCTCAGCAAGACGCTGGCCAGCATCCGTCCCCTCTGCTATCCGCTGACAGGTCTGCGCTGGGCCGACGCCCGGGCCCGGTGCAGCTGGGGCCACAGCTTCCGATGGCGGAAAGAATCCGAAACACCCGGAAACAACTGAAAAAAATGCAAAGCCCGAAAGCCCCGCAGACGGCGATGCGCACAGACAAGAAAAGAGAGCCTGTTTGCAGAAATGCAGATGGCTCTCTTATTTTAAATGCACAATTTGTCCGCTTTTTACTCACACGCACGCAGCTCTTTTGGCGGAGTGACGGTAAAGGATGTCATGGACTGTATCACATCATCGTCAGGATCGCCCGTGTCGTTTACCAAAACCTTTAAGACGTATTTTCCATTGTCGAATTCCGGAAAAATAATTCCTTTTACCCGCGTAACTCTCAGCTCGTTATAGAAATCATAGCAGGCATGTAATAGCCGATTATTTTTCTTCAAGGAAGCGAGGTCAACAGTAAATGTTTGCAGGTCAAGCCCCATTTGCTTTTCGGGATCCGGGTCACATTTTGTCAAGCGAAGCGTGAAGTGCAGAACCTTTCCGCTTTCCACCGGGTTGATCGCTTTGTTTTCAGCTTTTGCAGTCCCCATGATCGCAAGTTCAGTGAGAACTGAAAAATCGGGGACACATACTTTTCCGTTTTGATATTTGCCTTCAATTTTGTCAAAAGGTCCGGAAAGGGATACAATCGTATTGTTGTCACGCGTCAGCACAGAATCGTAGCATCGCGCAGTTACATTCACATATCTCATGCACATAGTGTATTCACCTCGAGCGCCAATTATGCGTTGGGACCGGTTTTATCTTTCGCCCAAGCAGCCAGCACTGTTCCTACCGTACTATCGGAGAAGTTCCTCATTGTACTGAGATTGGTCTCTATTCTGTCCTGACTGCTCTGAACGATCGTAACGATCGTGCGAACCTCATGAAGAATGGTATCAGATTCCTGCTGAATATGAATTACGTTTTCCAAGGATTTTTCCAGCCTTTTCTGGCTTTCGCTGGACATATACAAGGAATAAAACGCCAAAATGACAGAGAATATACTGAGACCGATCCCAGCATAGGTCATCCAATCAGAAAGTTTATCAGGCGGGTTATCACTGAATATCAGTAAGCAAAAAGGAACAAAAAACCCTACAACCAAAACTGCAACAATCACTATGTAGAGTGTCCATTGAATAGTTTTTGTCAATTTTCTATCCACAGCAAACCCCGTTGTATCTGGTTTTGCGTCCATAACATACGGCTGGCGATGAGGCGGACGCGGATTTTGTTGTATCTTTAATTTTACACTGAAAGGTTTAAAAAGTCAACTATTTTTTCTCTGGTCAAAAGCTCGTGAGAAAGACCGGCAGGGTCTGAAAACAAGGAAAAAAAGCAGAAAGCGTACCATAGCGCCGATTCTCGAACCAATGACGCGCCGTAGGGAAATCCCTGCGGCGCGCCTTGCTACACAAATCAAACTCGTCCGGATTCAGTCAGACCTTCTCACTTCTTGCCCATATTCATCTGGGCGGCGACCTCGTCGGCGAAGTTCTCTTCCTTCTTCTCGATGCCCTCGCCGCGCAGATAGCGGACGGCGTCCACGAAGCTGACCTTGCCGCCCAGGGCCTTGGCGGCGGCGGCGATGTACTGGCTGACTGTGACCGCGCCGTCCTTCACGAAGGGCTGCTGGAGCAGGCAGTTCTCCTCGTAGAACTTGTTCATCTTGCCCAGGACGATCTTCTCCTTCACGGGCAGGGGCTTATTGGCCATCTTGGGGTCCTGATCCATCAGGGCCAGGGCGATCTTCTTCTCCTCTTCCAGCACGTCGGCCGTGACCTGGCTCTTGTCCCAGAAGCGGGGGGCCAGGGCCGCGATCTGCATCGCCACGTCCTTGCCGATCTCGGTGGCGTCGATGCCGCCCTCCACGGCCAGGTTCACCAGCACGCCGATCTTGCCGCCGGCGTGGACGTAGGCCACGCTGGTGTTGCTGTCGAAGCGGGTGAAGCGGCGGATCTGCAGGTTCTCGCCGATCTGCATGACCTTGTCGGGCAGGGTCTGGGCGACGGTCAGGGCGCTGCCGGGATAGGGGCTCTCCAGCAGGGCGGCCACGTCGGCGGGGTCGGAGTCGATGACCACCTGGGCGATGTCCTTCACAAAGGCCTTGAAGGGGGCGCTGCCGGCGCAGAAGTCGGTCTCGCAGTTCACTTCCACCACGGCGCCCACGCCGCCGGAAACGGTGGCGAAGGCCATGCCCTCAGCGGCGATGCGGCCGGCCTTCTTGGCGGCCTTGGCAAGGCCCTTCTCCCGGAGCCACTCCACGGCCTTGTCCATGTCGCCGTCGGTCTCCTGCAGGGCGCGCTTGCAGTCCATCATGCCCACGTTGGTCATCTCACGGAGCGTCTTTACATCCTGAGCGGTAAAAGCCATGATTTTCTATCCTCCCTTGATTATTCAGCGGACGGAGCGTCCTCGGCCTCGGCGTCCTCGCCCTGGCGGCCCTCCTGCATGGCGTTGGCCATGGTGGAGGCGATCAGACGGATGGCGCGGATCGCGTCGTCATTGCCGGGAATGACGTAATCGACCTCATCGGGGTCGCAGTTGGTGTCCACAATGGCGACGATGGGGATGCCCAGCTTGCGGGCCTCGGCAATGGCGTTGTGCTCCTTGCGGGGGTCCACGACGAACATGGCGCCGGGGAGACGCTTCATCTCCTTCACGCCGCCCAGATACTTCTCCAGCTTCTCCATCTCGTGCAGGAGCTTGACCACTTCCTTCTTGGGCAGCATGTCGAAGGTGCCGTCCTCCTGCATCTTCTTGAGCTGGGCCATGCGGTCCACGCGGGTGCGCATGGTCTTGAAGTTGGTCAGCATACCGCCCAGCCAGCGGGCGTTGACATAGTACTGGCCCACGCGCCCGGCTTCCTCGCGGACGGTGTCCTGGGCCTGCTTCTTGGTGCCAACGAACAGCAGGCTCTTGCCCTCCTGGGCCAGGCCGCGGACGAAGTTGTAGGCCTCTTCCAGCTTGCGGGCGGTCTTCTGGAGGTCAATGATGTAGATCCCATTGCGCTCCATGTAGATGTACTCCGCCATCTTGGGGTTCCAGCGGCGGGTCTGGTGGCCGAAGTGGACGCCGGCCTCCAGAAGCTGCTTCATCGATACGACTGCCATTACGATTTCTTCCTCCTGATTCAGTTATTTTACCTCTGGAAGCCTCCACCGCGACGCCAGACGGGTCGCTCCGCCACCGATGCCGCGTCCGCTTCCATGCGTAATGCCGGAATAGTATAGCAGAGTCAAGTTGGAAATGCAAGAAAATTTTGGATTTGTCATTGGGGACGGTTCTC
>JAFYIF010000281.1 GCA_017538775.1 Oscillospiraceae bacterium
CGGCGGCCAGAAACAGCGCATCGCCATCGTCCGCGCCCTGGCGATGAAGCCGAAGGTCATGCTCTTCGACGAGCCCACCAGCGCCCTGGACCCGGAGATGGTCGGCGAGGTGCTGGACGTGATGCGCGAGTTGGCAGAGGAGGGGATGACCATGGTGGTCGTCACCCACGAGATGGGCTTCGCCCGGGAGGTGGGCACCCGCGTCCTCTTCATGGACGAGGGGAAGATCCTGGAACAGAACAGCCCGGCAGAGCTGTTCGGGAACCCGCAGAGCGAGCGCCTGAAAAGCTTTTTGGCGAAAGTATTATAAAATGCGAAGGTCTTGTTGAACGAAGAACAACTGTTCAGCAGCTCCCGTTGCCTCGCAGAGTTTCGCGCCCGCAGGCGCGAAAGAAAGTTCAAATCCATTTTTGGCGGAAACCGCGTTTTCGCCAAAAATACTTCTCGCGGAGCGAGTGTGCCCTCTCCCGCAGGGCGCGCTCGCGCAGCGCATCTTATCTCGATTCAGAACCCAGCGAAGCGGTTCTGAATCGAAACAAATCAGAAAGGGCCGGGACAGCCCGGCAATTTTTGGACTATGGCAAGAGACCGCATCGACGCGACGCGCATCCGGGACCTGGACGGCTTCCACTCCGTGGTCCCCTACATCATGCCCAAACGCACGGAGGCGGAGGTCTCCAGCTTTGAGACCTTCGACGTGACGGAGCTGAATGCCTATCTCCGCCGCCGGAACGCAGCGGAGGGGACGCAGCTCAAGCTCTTTCACGCCTTCTGCACCGCCGCCGCCCGGACCATCTATCTCCGGCCCAGGATGAACATTTTCATCGCCGGGCGGCGCTTCTGGCAGCGGCGGGACATCACTCTCTCCTTCGTCGCCAAGCAGCGCTTTGAGGACACCGCCGAGGAAGTCCTGATGTTCCTGAAGGTGGAGCCGCAGATGAGCCTGGACGACATCTCGAAGATCATCCTGGGGGACGTGGCCCGCTCCCGGAGCAACCAGGGCAACGACCTGGACAAGACCATGCAGTTCGTGGGCAAGCTCCCGCGCTTCGTCCTGGTGGCCCTGTTCGCGCTGCTGCGCCGTCTGGAATACCACGGCATCATGCCCGCCTCCCTGGCGAAGGGCGACCCGAACTACTCCACGGCCCTGCTGTCCAACCTGGGCTCCATCGGCGCGGGCGCGCCCTATCACCACCTGAGCAACTACGGCACCTGCTCCATCATGTGCGCCATCGGCACCTGTCATAAAGAAGTCTGCCGGATGCCCGACGGCAGCGAGCAGGAGCGGGACATCCTGCCCGTCTCCATCACCTTCGACGAGCGCATCGCCGACGGCTTCTATTTCGCCAACAGCCTGCGCATCACCCGCTTCCTGCTGGAACACCCGGAATACCTGGAACAGCCCATCTCCGCCCCCGTCCCGGCGGAGGCCTGAGAGCAGACAAAAAAGCGTGACCGCCAACGAAACGGTCACGCTTTCTCATTTTGTTTCAAAGTCCAAAATACGCCAGCAATTCCGCCGCGTTGCTGTCCGGCTTCACCTTCGGCATGGCCTTCTCGATCGTGCCGTTCCCGTCGATCACATAGGTCGTGCGCACCACGCCCATCGTGACTTTGCCATAGCTTTTCTTCTCCTGCCAGACGCCGTAGGCTTCAATGGCGAGCCGTTCCGGGTCGGAGAGCAGGGGGAAGGGGAGGGCGTTCTTCTCCGCGAAGCGCCGGTGGGAGGCCGCGGAGTCGCGGCTGACGCCGACGACCGCGATCCCGGCTGCCCGGAAGCGGTCATAGGCATCGGCGAAAGCCAGGGCCTGGCGGGTGCAGCCGGGCGTGCTGTCTTTGGGGTAGAAGTAGAGGATGAGGGGCCTGCCGCGATAGTCCGACAGGCTGACGGTCTGGCCGTTCTGGTCCGGCAGCGCAAAGGCCGGCGCGCTCCTTCCGGGTTCCAGCATGGGGGACACTCCTTTGTCAAATCGTTTCCGGGGCTTCCCGGGTTTTGCGGAAGCGGGTGTGGAGCAGCAGCAGGTCCCCGGCTTTCAGCCGCGTGTCGCCGCTGGGGAAGACGGTCCGCTCCCCCCGCCGGATCATGACGATCAGGGTCTGGCGGCTCAAGTCCAGGTCCCGCACATACTGCCCGCTCCAGGGGTGGTCCGGCGAGAGCTTCACCTCTTTCAGCTCCACCGTCCCAGCCCCGGGCACGGCCAGCACCAGCAGGTCCCGGGCGCACAGCACCGTGTCGGGCCGGGGCAGCAGCACCTCCCGCCCCCGGTGGACGGCGGCCAGCCGCAGATTGGCAGGCAGACGCAAAGCGGAGATGGGCTGGCCCACCCAGGGGTCCCGCTCCCCCAGCCGAAGCTGCACGGCCTGCAGCGCCCGGTCCTGCAAGGGACTGTCGCTGCGCTGCATCAGGCCGTACTGCTCCACAAAGCCGGCGCTGATGATACCGGTGGGGATGGCCACCATGCCCACGCCCAGGAAGGTGATGACGATGCTCAGGGCTTTGCCCAGGGCCGTCACGGGGTAGATGTCCCCATAGCCCACCGTGAGCAGGGTGGAGGCCGCCCACCAGATGCCGGAAAAGGCGTTGGAGAAGACCTCCGGCTGGGCCTCGTTCTCCACGCTGTACATACAGAGGCTGGCCGCCAGCATCAGCACCAGGACGATCAGCACCGAGGAGATGAGCTGCTGCTTCTTCTTGCGCAGCACCTCCGTAATGGCGTTGAGGCTGTCGTAGTAGGCGTTGATGCGGAACAGCCGGAAGATGCGGATGATCCGGAAGATGCGGAAGGCCACCGCGCCCTCCGGGAAGAAGACCGGGAGATACGCCGGGAGGAAGCTCAGCAGGTCGATGAGGCCGGAGAGGGAGAAGACGTAGCGGCCCAGGCTCCGCAGTTCCGAGCCGCCGGGATAGATGAAGCGGGCACACAGCAGCCGGAGCAGGTAGTCCAGCGCGAAGAAGGCCACCGTGACCGCTTCGACGCCGCCCAGCAGGGGGCCGTAGCGGGCCTGGATGTCCGAGAAGGTGCTGAGGATCGCGACGGTCAGGTTCAGGACGATCATCCCGGTGATCCAGAAGTCATAGCCCCGGCTGACCAGGTCGTCGGACGCGCCCACCTCCACGATCAGAGCCAGGCGCGCCCGCCGGGCGGCCAGGGTCTTGTGCGTTCCGCTCATGCCGCTGCCGTCCGTCCTCCGGGGACGCTCACTTGAAGAGATTCCCCAGCATCCCCAGCAGACCGCCGGAGGACTGCTGCGCCGGCTGCGCCTGGGCCTGCACCTGGGCCTGGGCCGTCACGGTGCCGCCGCCCAGCAGACCGCTGAGCATGGAACTCAGGTCCACGTTCTGGAGCAGAGAGCCCAGCAGCCCGGAGGTCCCGGCGCTGTCCTGCCCGGACTGGCTGGTCTGCTGGCCCAGCAGACTCATCAGCAGGGGAGCCGCGGCGGACAGAATGTTGGCGGTGCCCTTCTGGCTGACGCCGGCCTTCATGGAGATGGAGCTGACGGCCTGACCGTCGCCGCCCAGCAGGTGGCTGATGATCTTGCTGCCGTCGGTCAGATCGACCTTGCTGAAGAAGGAAGCCACATTGCTGGTGTCGTCCGCGGCGTGCTGCGCCAGGGCGTTGTCGAAGCCCGCGGCGGTGTCGTCGCCTTTGGACTGCTCCAGCGCGCCGTTCAGCAGGGAGGGCAGGGCGCTGCCCAACACGCTCTGGGCCTCGCCGATGGAGACGCCGGCGGTCTGGCTGATGCTGCCGACGCTGTCCACCGAGAGCATCGTGCTGAGAAGAGAAGTAAGATCCATGACAGAAACCTCCTGTTGATATGATGGATGTCCCAATTATACAACTTCCGCTTCGCGCCCGTCAACAAATTGTTGAACTTTTTGGGAAAACCTGTTGTCTTTCCTGTGCATTCGTGCTAAACTACTGCCATCCTATTTTGAAACTGTATGGAGGGACTATCATGGCGGAACAAAAAAAGAAACCGACCGTCACCAACGCCGCCGGCTATGAAGAGGCCAAGGCCGCGGCGCAGCAGGGCAAGCCCGCAATCCCGCAGGGCAGCGCCACCGGGCTGCGCGTGGGGGCCGTCATCCTCTGGGTGCTGGCCTTCGTGTTCGAGATTTTGGCGGTGCTGATCATCTTCGGCAAGCTGAACATCACCTTCATGCCCACCATGTGGCTGCTGATCATCCTGATCGTGCTGGACCTGGCCTGCGTGATCCTCGGCTCCCAGCTCTGGAAGAAGGCCAACCACATCCGCCCGGCCTCGGAGAAAAACAAGGCCCTGTTCTGGATCTGGAACAACCTGGGCGTGATCGTGGCCTGCTTCGCCTTCCTCCCGCTGATCGTCATCATGCTCAGCAACAAGAACCTGGACAAGAAGACCAAGGTGGTGGCCACCGTCGCCGCCGTCGTCGCCCTGCTGATCGGCGGCGCGGCCAGCATCGACTACAACCCCATCTCCGCGGAGCAGCAGGAGGCCGCCATGGTGGAGCTGGGCGCGGCGGACGTGTACTGGACCCCCTTCGGCAAGGTCTACCACACCTGCGTCGATGAGGACGGCGACGAATATTGCCCCCACCTGAACCGCAGCGAGGCCCTGACCCGGGGCACGGTGGAACAGGCCATCGCCGCCGGACGCACCCGCATGTGCTCCTGGTGCGCCAGGCATGACGGCATCGACACCAGCGGCATCCTGATGGACGACGGCAGCACCGAGGCCGTGAGCGAGGCCGTGGCGGAGACAACGCCGGAACTGGACAGCGAGGCCGAGGGCGTGGCCGACGCGGTCGCGGACCTGTTTGACGCGGCTGCCTGAGGACGGAACATAGAAATACCGGACGCGCAAGAGACCCCCGAACCGACGGTTC
>JAFYIF010000282.1 GCA_017538775.1 Oscillospiraceae bacterium
GGCACAGCGGGCGCTTCGGGCTGCTGTGGCACAGCGGGCGCGACGGGCGCCTGCGGGACGCTGGGCGTTTCCGGCTGGGGCGGCGTCGGCGCTTCCGGCTGGGTGGGCTGCGGGGGCGCCGCGGCGTTCAGCAGGACTTCCTCTTCCGCCGCAGTACGCAGCACAGGCTCAGCCTCCGCAGGGGGCGGCGCGGCGGGCGCGGCTTCGCCCTCGGGATGCAGGAGCTGGCCGCAGTCGCGGCAGAAAATGCTCCAGTCCTCATAGGTCTTGCCGCATTTGCTGCATCGTTTCATGACGAACCTCCTTTTTCGGATCCCCGGGCGCGTGGCGGCTGACCGGCGGCCCGGCGGTCATTGGGTGTTTTTTCGACATCCATCTACAGATTACTGACATTATAACAAGAGCGTCTAAATTTATCAAGAGCGGAGTGCAGCGCATTTCTTGCTTTTTCCGGTGCGCTGTGCTAAGATATGGAAAAACATCAGAGGGTGGAGGGATCGGCATGGACGAGCGCATCGCCCGGCTCCGGGACTGGATCGCCGGGTCGGACAACATCGTATTCTTTGGCGGCGCGGGCGTCAGCACGGAGAGCGGCATCCCCGACTTCCGCAGCGTGGACGGCCTTTATAGCCAACACTACAAATACCCCCCGGAACAGATCCTGAGCCACAGCTTTTTCCAGGCCAATCCGGAGGAATACTACCGCTTCCACCACGACAAGCTCCGGCTCCGGGGCGCGCAGCCCAACGCCGCCCACCGGAAGCTGGCGGAGTGGGAGGCCCAGGGCAAGCTCCGGGCGGTCATCACCCAGAACATCGACGGACTGCACCAGGCGGCGGGCAGCCGGAACGTCATCGAGCTGCACGGCAGTCTGCTGCGGGCCTACTGTTCCCGCTGCCGCAAGCCCTGGCCGGCCGAGCGCATCAACGAGGGGGAGGGCGTGCCCCGCTGCGACTGCGGCGGCGTCATCCGCCCAGACATCGTACTCTATGAGGAAGCGCTGGACGAAGATGCCATCGAGCAGGCGGTCCACTACATCCGCCAGGCGGAGATTCTCATCATTGGCGGTACCAGTCTGGTGGTATACCCCGCGGCGGGCCTGATCCGCTACTACCGGGGCAGCAAGCTGGTCCTGGTGAACCGGGACGCCACCAGCGCGGACGCCTGGGCGGACCTGGTGATCCACGACAAGATCGGGGAGGTCTTTTCTCAGCTATGAGCGACCGGGAACGCATCGACGTATTGGGCGTCAAATTCGACAATCTCAGCATGGACGAGGCGGTGGAGCGGGCGCTTTCTCTGCTGTCCGAGCGCCGCGCCGCCTATGTGGTCACGCCGAACCCGGAGATCGTCCTGGCCTGCCGGGAGGACCCGGAGGCCGCGGAAGCCGTGGCCGGGGCGGACCTGACCGTCCCGGACGGCATCGGCATCATCTACGGGGCCAGACTGCTGAAAACCCCGCTGAAAGAGCGGGTACCGGGCATCGACTTCACCGCCCGGCTCCTGGAGACGCTGGACAAGCGCGGCGGCAGCCTGTTCCTGCTGGGCAGCAAGCCCGGCGTGGCGGAGCGCGCCTGGGAGCAGCTGCACGCACGCTTCCCCGGTCTTCGCCTGGCGGGCGTCCACGACGGCTATTTCCAAGACGACGGTCCGGTGCTGGAGCAGGTCAACGCCGCCGCCCCGGACCTCATGATGGTCTGCCTGGGCGCGCCGAAGCAGGAGAAGTGGATGCGCGCCAACGCCCCCCGGCTCCGTGTGGGCCTGATGATGGGAAACGGCGGCGCGCTGGACGTGCTGGCCGGGGACGCGACCCGGGCCCCGGAGGGCTGGCAGAAGGCGGGCCTGGAGTGGCTCTACCGACTGCTGAAAGAGCCGACGCGCCTGGGCCGCATGATGAAGCTGCCCCTGTTCCTGGTCCAGGTGCTGCGCGCTCGCTCAAAATGATGCAAACCGGGACTATGCTGATGCGCCCCGAGGCATCCTGACAGAAAAAAAGGAGCCCCCGAAGGGGCTCCAGGTACGGCATGACCCGCAGCGGCGGGCGCGGCTTCAGCAGCCGCAGCCGCAGTCGTTGCCGCAGCCGTTGTTGCCGCAGCCGCAGCTGTTGTTGCAGCCAAAGCCGCCGCAGCAGAACAGGGCGATGAGGATCAGGATGATCCAGAGGCTGTTATTGTTGTTGCACATCATAATAGAAATCCCTTTCCCCGCGCCGCAGCGTGTTTCTGCCCTGCATCCCCGGCGCGGAATCGAAGCGAATGCAGGCGCGTTTCGGAGGGAGGAGTCGGTTTCGGCTCCATCCGCCTCATCCTATGCGCCATGACTCCCGGAGGTGAAACCCATGATCGACGAGCAAAACCAAGTCCCGGAACCGGAGCGCGAAGAAGAGCCGCCGGTGGACGGCGCGGAGCAGGAGCCGCAGCAGCAGCCCGCGGACGAGGCCTTTTGGGCGGAGCTGCCCCTGGAGGAGCCGGAGATGGTGCTGGAGGAGCGGGACTACCACCCGATCCGCCGCAGCCGCACGGGCAAGACCGGCATCCTGGGCGGCGTCATGTACGCCGTATTTGTGATCTGCGTCTCCGTCATTCTGGCCTGCATGGCCTGGATGGCGGCGCGGGACGTGCTTGCTTTGAACAAAGAGCCCATGACCGCCACGGTCATCCTCCCGGACGAGATCTTCCACACGGAGGACCGTCTGATCAAAGACGAAGACGGCAAGGTGACCGGCAGCCGCACGGTCCGGGTGGCGGACATCGACGCGGTGGCCGGGGCGCTGCACGACGCCGGCATCATCGAATACAAGATCCTCTTCAAGCTCTTTGCCAGCATCTCCCACGCGGACCTGAAGATCGACCCCGGCGCATACAACCTCAGCACGGAGCTGGACTACCGCGCCCTGGTGAAGAACATGCAGCTGGGCACGGCCAGTATGCTGGTGACCAAGGTCACCTTCCCCGAAGGCTGGACCATGGACCAGATCTTCCGCAAGCTGGAGGCGGAGGAGATCTGCTCGGTGGAGGACCTCTACGCGGCGGCGGCCAACTTCAACTATAACTTCCGCTTCCTGGAGAACGCGGAGACCGGGGACGCCCAGCGCCTGGAGGGCTTCATCTTCCCGAACACCTACGACTTCTACCACGGCGAACAGGCCGCCAGCGTCATCAACAAGTTCCTGACCGCCCTCCACAGCCGCATCACCGCGGACATGTGGGCGCAGATCGAGAACCGGGGCACCACCTTCCGCGAAGTGGTCACCGTGGCTAGCATCATCGAAAAGGAGGCCGCCAACGACGAGGAGCGGGCGAAGGTCGCCTCCGTCATCTACAACCGCCTGGCATCGAACATGACGCTGGGCATGGACTCCACCATTCTCTATCTCTTCCAGGACTACAGCGGCGGCGTCCAGCTCCCCGACGACATCCTGAACTACGACAGCCCCTACAACACCCGTCTGCACCACGGGCTGCCCCCCACGCCCATCTGCAACCCGGGCATGGCCAGCATCCAGGCCGCGCTGAATCCGGAGTCCACCAACTATTACTATTACGCGCTGGACACCGAAACGGGCACCCACCGCTTCTTCCACGACAGCAGCGAGTTCAACGCCTTTGTGGCGACCCAGCAGTATGACTGAGCCGGAGCTGCTCGCCCCCGCCGGGGACCGGGAGCGGCTGGAGATGGCCCTGCACTACGGGGCGGACGCCGTCTATCTGGCCGGAAGGTCCTACGGGCTGCGGGCCGCCGCCGGAAACTTCGACTCCGAGGGCATGGCTGAGGCGATCA